>CANGIH010000159.1 GCA_947453875.1 Planctomycetaceae bacterium
CATCGAGCGCGTCAGCGGTGATCTCGTGCCTGAGTTCCGCTGGGCCTGGCAGAAGTCGCGCGACACGCTCCTGGCCCGCCCCGCCGCGTCGGCGCCGCGGCTCGCCCTCGCCTCCTCCTGGCAACCGACGCCGTACGACTTCCCCCGCTTCCTCGGCCCCGCGGGCGACGCCTCGCTTCCAGCCTCGGCCCCGGAGCTCGATCCCGACTGGAGAAACAATCCCCCACGTGAATTGTGGCGCCGCCCGATCGGCGCCGGCTGGAGCGGGTTCGCCACCTGTGGCGACCACGCGGTCACGCTCGAGCAGCGTGGCGACGAGGAGATCATCAGTTGCCTCGCTCTTGCCACCGGCGAGCCGGAGTGGCAGGTGCCGGTGACCGCCCGTCAACAGACGGTGCTCGGTGGCATCGGGCCGCGTTCGACGCCGACGATCCACGACGGCGTGGTCTACGCCGCCGGCGCCACCGGCTGGCTTCATGCGATCGATGGCGTCACCGGCAAGGTGCTCTGGAAGAAGGACGTGCTCGCCGATCTCGGCATCGATGCTGCCGCCCACTCGGCTGCCGTCGCCTGGGGCCGCTCCGGCTCGCCGCTGATCCACGGCGACTTCGTCATCGTCCCGGGCGGGGGGCCTTGTGACGGAGGCCCGGTGACGCTTGTTGCCTACGACCGGGCGACCGGCGAGCGCCGCTGGTCTGCCGTCGACGACCAGATCAGCTACGTGAGCCCGAGTCTCCTCGTGCTCGGCGGCCGTGAGTTTCTCGTGGCGGTCACCGAGTCGCGGGTCAGAAGCTGGGATGCGGCCACGCGCGACGCCGCGTGGAATTTTCCCTGGCCGGGGCACAGCAACTCCGACGCCTCCTGCACGCAGGCCGTCGTCATCGGGCCGAACCGGGTCTTCATCTCGAAGGGCTACGGCATCGGCGCCGCGGCTTTCGACATCACGCCCGGCGCCGATGGGGTCTGGACGGTGAAGGAGGCATGGCGGAACAAGGCCGGGATGAAGACGAAGTTCACGAACGTCGCCCTTCATGACGGCTACCTCTACGGCCTCTCCGACGGGATCCTCGAATGTCTCCGTGCGAGCGACGGCAAGCGGATGTGGAAGGGGGGTCGCTACGATCAGGGGCAGTTGCTCCGAGTGGGCGATGTGCTCGTGGTGCAATCGGAGCCGGGGGATGTGGTGCTCGTCGAGGCGACGCCGGAGGCTCACCGCGAAGTCGCCAGGCTCGCGGCCCTCTCCGACCAGACCTGGAACAGCCCGGCGATCGCCGGCGACAAGCTTCTCGTCCGCAACGCCGTCGAGGCGGTCTGCTACCAGTTGCCGCTTCGCAATGGTGCTGCCGCGGCAGAGCAGGCCGCGCCGACCGGCGCCGCAACGCCCGCCACAGAGCCCCCTCCGGCGGCCGAGCAAACGCCTTCTGAATCTGGCGTGGAGAAGCCGGCGGCATGAGCGAGGCAACCGCCGTGGGGCCACTGGCCAAGAACCTCGAAGGCCGGACGGTGCTTGTCACCGGGGCAACGCATGGCATCGGCCGGGCGGTCGCGCTTCGGCTGGCGTCCGCGGGCGCCCGTGTCGCGATCCATGGCCGGTCGGCGGCGGCGGCCGACGATCTCAAGGGCGTGCTCTCCGGTCTCGGGCTGCATGCCGGCACCTTTCTCTGCGACCTCGGGTGTCATGACCAGCTGCCGGGACTGGTCGAGGAGGTGGCATTGGCACTCCCCGATCTCGACTCGGTCGTCCTTGTCGCGGGGGCCGACGTTCTCACCGGTGAGCCGGCGCGGTGGAGCTTCGAGCGGAAGCTCGAGGAGCTGTTTCGGGTCGATGTTGCCTCGACGATGGTTCTCTCACGCGCCTTCGGCCGACGGATACAGGCCCGCTGGCAGGCTGATCAGGCGGCGACGGGCACCGCGCGGGGAAGCATCGTCACCATCGGCTGGGATCAGGCGGAGACCGGCATGGAAGGGGATTCGGGCGAACTGTTCGCGGCGACGAAAGGGGCGGTGATGGCATTCACCCGGAGCCTCGCCCGGTCGCTCGCGCCCGAGGTGAGAGTCAATTGCGTCGCTCCGGGCTGGATCAGGACCAAGTGGGGGGAGGGGGCCAGCGACGTCTGGCAGAAGCGGGCCGTGCGCGAGAGCGTCCTCAGGCGATGGGGCGAGCCCACCGACATCGCCGCGGCGGTGGCGTGGCTCGTCTCCCCCGATGCCGCCTTCGTCACCGGGCAGGTGCTGCCGGTCAATGGCGGCTTCCGGCGGGCGTAGCCGGCGGCTGAATCGACCGGGCCAAACGGAGACCAGGTTCATGAGCGACCGACGAACGTGCGTCCTCACAGCGATTCTCATCCTCTCGGTTCTTCCGATCGCCGGGAGTGAACCAGCCACCGAAGCTGACGCCGGGGCAGACGGCCATGCGAAGGTGGTCGTTCCGTTCTTCCAGACGCACTGCATCGAATGCCATGGCGCCGAGAAGCCCGCCGGGGATTTTTCGCTGACGGCCGATTCGCTTGACACCGATTTCGGCAGCGCCGTAGCCAGGAGAAGGTGGGGGGAAATCGTCAACGTCCTCAATTCCCATGGGATGCCCCCCGAAGATCGGCCGCAGCCGGATGCCGCTCAAGTCGCCGCCGTGGTCGACTGGATCACGAGCCGGGCGGTGGCTGCCGAACTCGCCAAGCGGGAGCAGTCGGTGGTGTTGCGGCGGCTCAACAGGGCGGAATACCGCGACACGATCCGCGATCTCGTGGGCGTCGATTTCGACACGTCGGTCTTCCCCCAAGATCCCCCCGCCGGAGGATTCGACAACAACGGCAGCGTGCTCGGCATCTCGCCAATGCAGATCGAGCAGTATCTCGCCGCAGCGGGGGAGATCCTCGATCGGGCGCTCGTGGAGGGGGGCCGTCCGGCATCGATCCAGTGGCGGTTTGATCCCGTTGCTGGTTCCGCCGATGACAGCCATCGCATCCGTCTCGACGCCGACAACAACCCGATCGTCAACGGCGGCAACAATCGCTACGAGGGGGAGTGGGGCGTCATCCACCACGACGGCTGGGACAAGACCGTCAACGCCCGCGATTTCCGCGTGCCCACGCCGGGCAAATACGTCATCCGGGCCCGTGTCGCCGGCCGTCGCCCCGGACGGGAGCAGATCCAGGAGGGGGCCGAGAAGATCCTCCGTGCCGAGCAGGCCAAACAGGATGCCGAGGATCCGGGGAGGGAGTCGAATCATCAGGAATGGTTCGATGCCCACGCGGCCCACTTTCGCCATGACCGGATCTACGACTACGGCCCTCCGCGGCTCAAAGCCACGCTCCAACTCGGCTCGCAGCCCCGGACGGTGGCGGAGTTTGACATCGAAGGGACGCCCGAGGAGCCGCAGGTGGTCGAGGTTCCAGTGTGGTTCACGACCGAGTCGGCCGGCGTGACGCTCTCCTATGCCTATCCGATCCCATCGGTGCTCGAGAATTTCTGGCTGCAAAACAGGGACGAATTTCCTCGCCCTGAGGCGTTGATCGATTGGATCGAGATCGAGGGGCCCCTCTTTGATGCCTGGCCCCCCACGTCACACACGAAGATCCTCTTCGAGTCGCCACTCGCCGCCGCCGATCCCGACGGCTATGTGCGGGAGGTGCTCGGGCGGTTCATGCGCGAGGCCTACCGCCGGCCGGTGACGGCCGCGGAAGTCGAGGAGAAATTCGCCCTCTACGCCGCGACGCCTGCGGATCGCACGCTTGTTGAGCGGATCAAGCGACCGCTCACGGCGGTGCTTGCGAGCCCCAATTTCCTCTACCTCGTCGAGGCCCATCAGGCTGATCGCCCCGAGCCACTCTCCGACCATGAGCTGGCGGTGCGGCTTTCCTATTTCCTCTGGTCGAGCCAGCCCGATGCCGAGTTGCGCCGGCTCGCCGATGCGGGGGGCCTGCAGGATCCTCGCGCCCGCAGTGAGCAGGTCGATCGGATGCTCGCGGACCCCAAGGCCGATGCCCTCGTGACGAACTTCGCGGGGCAGTGGCTGGGCCTGCGCGACGTGGGGACCAACCCGCCGGCTCCCGACCTTTACCCGCAGTACGACCGCCATCTGGAGCTGTCGATCGTGGGGGAATCGGAGGCATTCTTCGGGGAGTTTCTCCGCGAGGATCTCGACATCCGCGGGATGATCAGGAGCGACTTCGTCACGATCAACGAGCGGCTGGCGCGGTTTTATGGCATCCCCGATGTCCGTGGTGATGCGTTCCGGAGAGTTTCGGTGCCGGAGGGGGTGACGCGGGGAGGGATCATGACACAGGCGTCGGTGCTCACGATCACCTCCAACGGCACGAGGACATCGCCGGTGAAGCGTGGCACATGGATCTTGAAGACCCTCCTCGGCACTGATCCGGGGCTCCCGGTGGCCAATGCGGGCGAGATCGCACCGAAGGTGCCCGGGATCGACAAGGCGACCGTCCGGAAGCGGCTGGAGATCCACCGTGAGCTGCCCCAATGCGCCCGCTGCCACGGCACGATCGATCCCCTCGGCTTCGCGCTGGAGAATTTCAACGCGGCGGGGGAATGGCGGGAGCGGGAGGGCTTTGGCTACAAGGGACGAATCGAGGCCAACGACCCGCTGATCGACGCCTCGTCGCGGATGCCCGACGGCAGGGAGATCGACGGCGTGGCAGGCCTGCAGCAGGCGATGCTTGAGCAGGACGCCCGCTTTCTCGATTCCCTCGCCACGCATCTGGCGACCTACGGCCTGGGGCGCGAGCTTGGTCTTGCCGACCGGCCGCTCGTGGCCGGTGCCGTGGCGGAAATGAAAGAGAACGGCGCGACATTGCGGAATCTGATCAAGGCGATCGTCACGAGCGACGCGTTCGCCACCAAGTAGCGGTGTCCTTCCACCACACACCAATCATGGTCACGGGAGGCCAATCCCCATGCCGTCACCTGCTCCTCTCTCGCGTCGCCATCTGTTGCGTGGCGCGGGGGCGGCGGTCTCGCTCCCGCTGCTCGAGGCGATGCTCCCGCCAGCCTCAGCCGCGCCCTCGACATTCGGCCCGTTGCCGAAATCGGAGTCGGTGCAGCCGAGGATGGTCTGCTGCTATGTCCCCAACGGCGTCAACATCCTCGAGTGGATGCCTGCCGACAGCGGCGATCGCTACACGCTCTCGCCGACGCTCGCGGCGCTCGCCGACCATCGCGATCACTTCACCGTGGTCAGCGGGATCGGGCATCCGCATTCCAAGGGGGGCCACAGCGGCGCTGATACCTGGCTGACCGGCGCTGATCTCGCCGCCAGGCCGGGAGCCGACTACACCAACAGCGTCTCGATTGATCAGATGGTCGCCGGGGTGCATGGGCCCCACACCCGCTTCCAATCGTTGCAACTGAGCGACCAATCGGGCACCGGTGCCGCCGGCCACAGCCATACGCTCTCCTTCGATCATGGCGGCACGCCCCTGCCGGCCGAAAACTCCCCACGGCGGCTGTTCGACCGGCTCTTCGTGCCCGAGACAGCCACCGACCGGGCCGCGGCGCTTTCGCGGCTTGCCGAGCGGCGTTCGATCCTCGATTCGCTCGGCAGCGATGCCCGTGCGCTCTCCCGCCGCCTCGGCGCGACCGACCAGCGGAAGCTTGACGAGTATCTCGCGAGCATCCGCGACACCGAAAAGCAGGTGGAGCGGATGGAGGCCTGGATCGACAGGCCGAAGCCGCGGATCTCAGAAGAGGGATTGCAGCTCGGGAGCAAGCCGGGGAATGCGCATGACCGGCCGATGTGGATCGACGTGATGCTCGAGCTTGTCTATCTCGCGTTCCTCACCGACACGACCCGCGTGATCACATTCGAGTGGTCACGCGAGGCGGGGGGATTCGGCATTGGGGGGGAGAATCACCACGAACTCTCGCACCATGGTGGGGATGCCGGCATGCTCGCCAAGCTGGCTGCCATCGACAAGGCGTTTTTGGAGAAGCTGGGGAGGTTCCTCGGAATGCTCTCGAAGACCTCCGAGGCGGACGGGACGATGCTCGATCGCACGGTCGTCCTCTATGGCAGCGGGATGAACTCCGGCAAGGGGGGGGAGCATTCCCCGAAAAACCTGCCGCTGCTCGTGGCGGGTGGCGCGAAGCTGGGGATCAAACTGGGGCGGCATCTGGCCTTCGACGAGGAGCAGCACCCGCCGCTGTCGAACCTTCTCCTCTCGGTCGCCCGGGCGGTCGGCTGCGAGACGGAGACGTTTTCCGACGCCACCGGCAC
>CANGIH010000160.1 GCA_947453875.1 Planctomycetaceae bacterium
CTGTCGTAGGCCGGCTTGCCGGCGCCACGGATAATCGGCACATCGTCGCCGGGGAACCCGTACTTGGTGAGCAGTTTGCGGATTTCCATCTCGACGAGATCAAGCAACTCCGGGTCGTCAACGAGGTCGACCTTGTTGAGGAACACCACGAGCGCCGGCACGCCGACCTGCTTGGCGAGGAGGATGTGCTCCCGCGTCTGCGGCATCGGACCGTCGGCAGCGCTCACCACCAGGATCGCGCCGTCCATCTGGGCGGCACCGGTGATCATGTTCTTGATGAAGTCGGCGTGGCCCGGGCAGTCGATGTGGGCGTAATGCCGCTTTTCAGTTTCGTATTCAACGTGACTGACGGCGATCGTCACCGTCTTGGTGTCGTCGCGGACCGTACCGCCCTTGGCGATGTCGGCGTAGCTCTTGGCGACGGCCAGATTCTTCGCCGCCTGAACGGCGACGAGGGCGCCGGTGAGCGTCGTCTTCCCGTGATCGATGTGACCGATGGTGCCGACGTTGACGTGCGGCTTACTCCGCGTGAACGTGTCCTTAGCCATGCTTTCTCCCTCGAACTTCCTCTCTGGTGGGGCTGCAGGCGACGCCTGCTATGTCGTCAAAAAACCCTGTCGGTGAAACCCTGTCCCTGGAAAACGATGTCACGAACCGAACGTGTCCTTCAAGCGGCCAAGCCGTCGCGGCCGGCAGGTCGGATGTGGGCCTTGTCGCCGGCCGCGATTGCTGAACGCCTGAAGGAACTGAACTGTGTGCTTGTGTGGTTGGTCGAGCGAGGGGCTCGTGCGGGCGGAATTTTGATTGGGGTGTGGTGTGAGCGGAGGACCGACCGCTGGAAGCTGCTGATGGGACTTGAACCCATGACCTCGTCCTTACCAAGGACGCGCTCTACCAACTGAGCTACAGCAGCACGAAAATGTTTTGGGGGGAGCGGTTGGGCTTTCGTCGGCGGGGAATCAGGCGGGTGGGGCGAGAGCGGGTGAAGGGAATCGAACCCTCGTCTTTAGCTTGGAAGGCTATTGCTCTACCATTGAGCTACACCCGCTTCTCTTCGTGCGGGTCTCGGCGGATGACTCTGATCGAACGCTATGGATCGGACGTTTGGTGGACGGATTGGCTCGAGTGGGGAGTGCAGGATTCGAACCTGCGAAGGCATAGCCACTTGATTTACAGTCAAGCCCCTTTGACCGCTCGGGAAACTCCCCTCATCTGCTCGTTGGTTTCAGGCCGGGTGTGCTGGTATGGAGGCGGCCGGTGGTGTCTGTCTCATGTCGGCCGCCAAGCTTTTCCGCGTGACGGAAAGCAGACGGCTTCTGTCTGTAGCGGCCGAGCCGGTCGGGCCCGACCATCGTTCCATTCGGTGCCGCCCGGAGCCCGTCCCGACCAGGCCCGTTTCCCCCGTCGAGCAGATGCTCACGGACGAGTCGTCCGCTGTGCAACGTTCGCCTGGGAAACCGTTCCGCTGGAGAATCCGAGCCCTTCCGCTGGAACCACAGTGAGCTAGCGGCGGGAGTTGAACCCGCAACCACCTGATTACAAATCAGGTGCTCTGCCAATTGAGCTACGCTAGCCAGCCGGTCCGGGGACGGGAAACGTTTGAGTGTACGGATTCGGCACCCTCATGCAAGACGGTCCTGCAAGCCGGTGGTCGGTCGCCGTCCATTGCTCGGGAACGCGGGCTCTTTCCACCGAATCAAGGGGAATTCAGGCGAAATCGACCGTCAGGACCGAGAGGTCGTCGGTGAATTCCCTCGTCCCCGCCAGTTGGCGGGCATGGCCAACCAAGTCATCAAGGGGCAGGAACCCACCCTGAGGGGGGTTTTCGAGGAGGTGTTGGAGGGCGTCGAAAGACCACATCGGGCCCCCTTGAGTGGCGATTTCGAAGGCCCCGTCACTAAAGAGATAGAGCCGCGACCCGGCCGGGACCGTGACCTGTCTCGCTTCGAACCGCGTCCCATCGACGGCGCCGACAATCGGGCCGTCGGATTCGAGAGGCTGGGCCGTGAGCGACCCCTTCGCCAGGGGGGGCAGGGGGGGGATGAGGAGGGCCGGAGGGTGGCCTCCCCCAGCCCATCGAAGCATGCGGTCGCGGCGGTGATAAACGCCGTACCACATGGTGAAGAACATGTCGTTGTGGCGTTCCATGGGGAACGCCCGATTGAGCGCCTCAAGCACGCTGTCGGGAGAGCGGAAATCGGCGTTGGGGAGCGCCTCGCTGCGCACCGCATTGAGGGCCGAAACGCTCAGCAATGCGGCCCCCACTCCATGGCCACAAACGTCGAGGAGGTAGATCGCGACATGGTCGGCATCGAGGCAGTGGTAGCCGAAGGCATCACCCCCCAGATCGGCGGACGGGATGAATCGCCAGTCGGCGCGGATTCCGCCGAGTTCCTGCGGCGGAGGCAGGAGCGAACTGACATATCTGGCGGCACTGGCAAGGTCGTTGGCGAGCACTTCCCGGCTGGCCCGAAGCTGTTCGAAGGCGTGATTCCGCTCCACCAGCGCCGTGTAGCCGCGTGAATGATGGCGGACGCGGGCGAGCAGTTCGATCCTGTCGGGCAGTTTCACCAGATAATCGCTGGCACCGAGCGAGAAGGCCTCAGCCTTCACGGCCGGCTCCTCCTTCGTCGAAAGCACGATGATTGGCAGTTCCCGGAAGCGGTCGTCGGCCCTCATTCTGCGAAGGACCTCGAGGCCATCGATATCGGGCATCACCAGGTCGAGGAGGATCACTGTGGGGGAGATGTCGGCGGCGACCTCCAGCGCCAATCCCGGGTCGCGGCAATAATGAAATTCGAGTGATTCCTCCCCCGCAAGCATCCGCCGGATCGCTTCGGCGATGATCGGCTGGTCGTCGACAAGCAGCACAACGCTGCGGCCGGGCGCCGTCGGCAGAGGGGCTGGACGGCGTGGAGGAGGCTGAGAACTGTCCACGGCGACGACTCGGGGAACGCTGGCGGTGGGACGATGGGCGTGCTCGCCCCTCGCCGGCTCACGAAAAGGCGTTTCCGCTTGGGTGACCGGCGAAACCATGGGCATCTTCGCAGGCCAATCAAGCGGGACAAGCCCTGAAAGGCTCCCCCGCAGCGGTCTGGGTGGGGTTCGAGTAAAGCCTACCAAAAAACCTTGTTGCACCTGGAACCGACCCGGCACCGACCTGGAACCGGAGAGGCGTCTCAGGGCAGCCCTCGCCCGGGCCCGTTGCGATCCCTTGCCCGATCGCAAGGGGCCCAGGCTCGCCGAAGCCCGACAGGGGCGCCGAATCGTGTCATAATGGAGGTCGTGGCCAAGGCTTTCGCGCTGGTGTGACGGCACCCCCCAAGCCTGAGTCGACCCCCGCCCTGCGCACCTTCTTGCGCCTCCTTGCTGCCGAGCCTCGCGGACACCGATGGGGACATTGCCTTCGTCGTCAACGCCCGGCGGTCCAATGTCTGACGACACTGCCCGGAGCGCCCAGGGGGCTGCCGCCGGAGGCACTCTCTCGCCGGCCGACGTCGAACGAGACAAGGGGATCCGCGATGCGATCGCCCACGCGGCCCACTACCTCCCTGCCCAGGGACCGATCGGCGTCTTCATTCACCACAACACGCTTCACGCCTTCGAGGACGAGCCCTTCGAGCAGGCGGTCCTGCACGCATCGCGGTTGTTCGGCACCGAGCCGTTCCTCTCGGAATCGCGGTACCGTGCAGAACTGAAACGGGGGCGGATCCGGCTGTCCGACATCGAGTCCGTCCTCGACGCGGATCTGGGGGAACGGTCTGGTGATCCCCTCGCCGGCGGCCGGGTTTCGCTGCGTGATCTCTGTTTGGCCCTCATGGAGCACCCACTCCGCCAGGAGGACGATTCCGCGGTTCGCTGGACGCTCACTGAACAGGGGGACTCGGCTGATGACCCGGCCCAGGCGGAACTTTGGCATGCCTGCGTCGAGGCGGTGGCCCTCTCCAGGGCGTCGGTCGTTCATGTGGTGCCGCCGGTGCGGTTCCGTGATCTGATCATGTCGGTGGAGCCGTCGATCGACACCGACGCTCTTGTCCATCCGCTGCTGATCCGTGTCTGTGCCGCGTTTCTCGATCAGGGAGTCGCTTCCTGGCCGATGCCCGGAAGGGATCGCGGGCTCCTCGCGGCGGTGGCCGATCTCTACTCCCGGTCGGGAGGGCCGACGGAGCCGTGGACAGCCCGGCTGGCGGAGGCGCTCGGGGAGGTCCGTGGTCGCCGGGCCATCGATGTGATCGCTACCGAGATCGACCGCGTCGGCATCCCCCCGGGGCTCCAGGAAGAATTCATCGTCTGCTCGCTGCTCGCCCTGCGGGGTTGGGCGGGGATGATCCGCCAATTCGAGGAGCGGCCCGATCGGGTTCCGGTCGATGCCGTACCGGCGCGGCTGGAGGACTTCCTCGCCCTTCGACTGGTGTTCGATCGGGTGGCCGCGGAATTCGCTGCTCCCCGGTTCGGTCGCGACGACGATCTCCCCGGCTTGTGGGCTGAACTCCGCGACCGCTACCCCTCCCGTCGCGGTCCGGGGAGCGTGGCGCGGGCCCATCTGCTCTGTCAGGTGGCCCAGCGTCTCGGCCTGGGGGCCCATGACATTCTTCCACTCGACGACAACGAGATCGTCCGTCTGGAGCGCGCCATCCACGGCTTCGATGGACGGACGCGACGGAGGCTGTTCCATCTGGCCTACGAACGCCGTCACCGCATCCAGGTCCTCGATGCGATCCTCGCCAATGGAAGACTGGCGACGCCGCCCGGCGCCGACCGTCCGCTCCTGCAGATGGTTTTCTGCATCGACGAGCGTTGCGAAAGCTTCCGTCGCCACGTCGAAGAGCAGGGAGATCGCTACGAGACCTTCGGCACCGCCGGATTCTTCGCCGTGCCGATGTATTACCGGGGCGTCGACGACTGGATGGCAAAGCCGCTCTGCCCGATCGTCGTCCGGCCGGGCCATACGGTCATCGAGGTCCCCAAGGACGACGCCGTGGCCACCCATCGGTTGCGGCAGGCGGTGCGCCGCCGCGTGGGGCGGATCGCCGGCAGCGTCTCCACCGGCACCACCACACTGTTCCGAGGGGGAGTCTTCACCGCCATCGGCGGGGCGCTGGCCGCGGTGCCTCTGGTCGCCCGGGTCGCCTTCCCGCGACTCACCGCAACGCTCGGTCGACGGGCCGCGGAGGCCGCCCGGATTCCGACGCGGCTGGAACTCGAGCGGCATGACGAGAGCCGGTTGCCCGATGGCACGAGCCCCGGCTTCGACGTCGCCGAGATGACGGCGATCGTCCGTCGTGTGCTCGAGGACATCGGGCTCACCCACCGCTTCGCCCGCCTCGTGGCGATCATCGGCCACGGGTCCTCGAGCCGCAACAATCCCCATGAAAGCGCCTACGACTGCGGCGCCTGCGGCGGGGGGCGGGGTGGTCCCAATGCCCGGGCCTTCGCCCAGATGGCCAACGATCCCCGAGTTCGCGAGCGGCTTGCGGCGACGGGATTGGCGATCCCGGCCGACACGCGCTTCCTCGGGGGGATGCAGGACACCTGCGCGGACACCGTCGAGTGGTATGACACCGATCTCCTCCCGCCGGATCACCGGGCCGATCTGGAGAAGCTTGTCGTGGTGATCGATGGTGCGCGGATGGCCAACGCCCACGAGCGGTGCCGTCGGTTCGAGTCCGCCCCGCTCGACATCGAGCCTGCCGAGGCGCTGCGGCATGTCGAGGGGCGATCGGGAGACCTTGCGCAGGTCCGGCCCGAGCTGGGCCACGCCACCAACGCCGTGTGTGTCATCGGCCGCCGGTGGCGGACCCGCGGACTGTTCCTCGACCGGCGGGCCTTTCTTGTCTCCTACGACCCGCTCTCCGACGACGACGGGGCGATCCTCACCCGCACGCTGGCCGCCGTCGGCCCGGTCGGCGCCGGCATCAACCTGGAGTATTTTTTCTCCTCGATCGATCCGGTGGGATACGGTTGCAGCTCGAAGCTCCCCCACAACATCAGTGGCCTGATCGGCGTCATGGATGGGCACGCCAGCGACCTGCGCACCGGGTTGCCCTGGCAGATGGTCGAGATCCACGAGCCGGTGCGCCTGCTGATCGTGATTGATGCCCCGCAGGATCGGATCCTGGCCGCCGCCGAGGCTGTTCCCGCCGTCAAACGCCTCGTGGTGAACGGTTGGGTGCAACTCGTGGCGTGGGATCCTCAAGCCGGGGCGATGGCGGTGTTCGAGAAC
>CANGIH010000161.1 GCA_947453875.1 Planctomycetaceae bacterium
ATGAGCGCGGCGGCAGCGTCACCCGATCCCGGCAACCTCTACGTGATCACGAGTTTCGATTGCGCTCGGATCGATCACGACACCCTTGCCCGCATCCCCTGGCTCTACGTGATCGTCGACGAGGGGCACACGATCAAGAATCCCGACGCCAAACGCTCCAAGGCGATCAAGACGATCCCCGCCCGGCACAAGCTCGCCCTCACCGGGACGCCGATCCAGAACAAACTCGAGGAGCTCTGGTCGCTCTTCGATTTCGCCATGCCCGGCTTCCTCGACTCACGTGCCGCCTTCCGCCGTCGCTACACCGTCAACAATCGGGTCGACTGGCCCGCCGTCAACGAGCAGCTCATTCCCCGCATCCGGCCATTTGTCCTCCGGCGGCTGAAGAGCGCCGTCGCCAGGGATCTCCCCGAGAAGATCGTCATCGAGCGGCAGGTGCCCCTTACGCCCCCCCAGGTCGTGCTTTACAACGCCGTCCGCGACAGTGCGGAGTTCCGCGCGATGCGCGAGGCGGTCGAGAAAAACGGCGTCGCCCGCTCCCAGACCCACATCTTCGCGGCGCTGACGAAGCTCCAGAACATCTGCAACCATCCGCGGTTTGAAACGGGACTCCCCCATCCCCGCAGCGCCCTGCCGGCCGATTCCGGCAAGCTCGATCATCTCCAGGAGCTCATCGAGGAGGTCGTCGATGGCGGCCACAGGGCGCTCGTCTTCTCGCAGAGCACGCGGGTCCTCGATCTGCTCGCCCACTGGTTTGGCCAGTGGGGGGTGAGGTCGCTGCGGATCGATGGCAGTACCCCAGCGCTCGATCGCGTCAAGCTCGCCGACACCTTCAACGCCGACGCCTCGATGCACACCTTCCTGCTTTCGACGCGGGCCGCCGGCACGGGGCTCAATCTCGTCGGTGCCGACACCGTGATCTTCTACGATCACGACTGGAATCCGGCCAACGACGCCCAGGCGATGGACCGGGCCTATCGGATCGGCCAGACCCGGAATGTCACCGTCTACAAGCTCGTCTCCCGCGGCACACTCGAGGAAAAGATCCTGGCGAGGCAGAGTGAAAAACTTTTCCTCGCAGAGGGGGTGATCGGGGCCGATGCGGGGGGCTTCAAGGATCTCTCCCGCGAAGAGCTCCTCGACCTGTTCACGCTCGACGGCGAGGCGTGAGCTTCGGCGCCACCTCCGTCGTGGCGACGATGGTGGGCGATCAGGTGAGGATGTCGCGGACGACCGTGCCGGAGACGTCGGTGAGCCGGTAGTCGCGGCCAGCGTGGCGATAGGTGAGCCGCTCGTGGTCGAGCCCGAGAAGGTGGAGGACCGTTGCATGGAGGTCGTGGACGTGGACACGCCCCTCGATCGCATCCCAGCCGAATTCGTCGGTCGCCCCGTGGATCATCCCGCCACGCACGCCTCCCCCAGCGAGCCACATCGTGAAGCCGTAGGGATGATGGTCGCGGCCGTCGGCATTCCCCTCCCGCGCCGGCGTTCGCCCAAACTCCCCCCCCCAGATCACGAGCGTGTCGTCGAGCAGGCCGCGAGCCTCGAGATCGGAAAGCAGGCCTGCCACCGGGAGATCCGTGGCGAGGGCGTTCTTCTCATGCCCCCCCTTGAGATCGGAATGCTGATCCCAGGGCTGGAAGCCGCCGGTGGTGTGGTAAAGCTGCACAAACCTCACGCCGCGTTCCACGAGCCGTCGGGCGAGGAGGCACTGCCTGCCAAACACGCCGGTGGCCGGTTCGTCGAGCCCGTAGAGTCGACGTGTGGCCTGGGTCTCGCCCGTGAGATCAAAGGCCTCGGGGGCCTCCGCCTGCATCCGGTAGGCGAGTTCGAAGGCAGCGATCCGGGCAGCCAGTCGACCGTCGTCGCCGCGGCTGGCGCGATGAAGCTCGTTGAAGCGGGCGAGGGTGTCGAGATCGCGACGCTGCTGCACCGGGCTGACCCGCGTGTTGGCAAGATTGCGGATCGGCTTGTCGAGATCGGAGACGAATGTTCCCTGGTGGGCGGCCGGGAGGAAGCTCGCCCCATACTGGCGGGTCCCCTCGATGAGCGGCCCCGGCCCGATCGCCATGAAACCGGGGAGATTCTCATTCTCCGACCCGAGGCCGTAGGTCACCCAGGAACCGAGGCTCGGCCGTGAAAAGACCCGCTCGCCCGTATTCATCAGCAGGCAACCGCCCGGGTGGTTCGGATCATCGGTGACCATGGAACGAATCACGCACAGCCGGTCGACCTGTCTGGCGGTGTGGGGGAAAAGCTCGCTGACATCGATTCCCGACTCTCCGTGGCGGGCAAATTTCCAGGGGGAGGCCAGGAGCGTGCGCTGCTGGCCGAGGTACGCCTTGGGCGCCGGCTTGCCGTCGTCGAGGACGAGTCTCGGCTTGGGGTCGAACGTGTCGACCTGCGAAGGACCTCCCGGCATGAACAGGAAGATCACACGCTTGGCCCGCGGCTCGAAATGAGGAGGACGCGGCGCGAGGGGATTGGTCACCGGGCCGTCGCCGGCAAGGGACTGTGCCGAGCCCTGCTCGAGCAGGGCGGCGAGCGCAACACCACCGAATCCGGCACCGCAGTGGCGAAGGAGATCACGGCGGGTGTGAACGACGGGCTGGTTAGTCGACATGGATGAACTCGTTGCTGCACAACAGCAGATGGCACAGACGCGACCACCCGTCCTTGCCGGAATCGGCCAGAAAACGCTCGGCGATCGCCGCTTCCACGTCGGTCGGCGCCCGTCCAAAAAGAAGCTCGTGGAGCCGCTCGAGCCTCGCGCGGGCATCCCCTTCAGGCCGATCGGTGGCGATGCGGTCCGCGAGCGACTCGGCGAGGTCGAGGACAAACGGATCGTTGAGGAGAAAGAGGGCCTGGGGCGCGACGGTCGAGGTCTTCCGTGCCTCCACAATCGCCGCACAGTTGGCGCCGTCGAAGAGCGGGCCGAAGTCGGCCGTTTTCGCTCCGGTTCGCGTGGCCATGATGTAAAGGCTCCTCCGCGGCGTGGCCAGATCGATGAACGCCGGCCCCCCCGGCGTGGTGTCGAGCCGGCCGGAGACGGCGAGCATCGCGTCGCGGATCGCCTCCGCCTCCAACCGCTGCCGCGGCATCCGCGACAGCAGTCGATTCCCGGGATCGACGGCAAGCGAAGCCGCACCGGCCGCACTCCCCTGCCGGTAGGTGCTCGAGCGCATCAGGAGCCGGTGCATCGCCTTCACGGACCACCCCGAGGCGATGAATCGACTGGCGAGGTGATCGAGGAGCGCCGGATGGCTCGGCCGCTCTCCCCGGAGGCCGAACCCCCCCTCGGCAGGCACGATCCCCTCACCGAAATGATGCTGCCAGAGGCGATTGACCATCACACGCGCCGTCAGCGGGTGGGAGGGGCTTGCCAGCCACGCCGCCAGTTCGCGGCGTCCGCTCCCGGCGCTGATGCTCAACGGTTGGTCACCGACGAGCACCCGTGGAAATCCACGTGGCACGACATGGCCGCGATTGGCGGGATTCCCCCTGATGAACACCGCGGCATCCTGAAAGCCCTCGTGCCGCGTGCCCGGCACGCCGCCATCCTGCACGACGACCGCGCGTGGAATCTCCACCGGAGTCTTCTGTTGCAGCGAGTCTTGTTCGGCACGGAGACAGTCGATCCGCTTCCTCGCCGTCTCCCCGAGCCAGGCGTCCCGATCACCGGCGGATCGCGCGAAAGGGCTTTGCGATCCGGTCAGCAGATCGAAGCCCGTTTCCTCAATCGATTCCGCGGCGACCGCAGTCTCGTCGAGCCACCGAGCGCGAAACTCCGCCTCGATCAGGCCGCGCGTCGCATCGTCGATCGCCCCGGCCACGACGCGCAGTTCGGCGAGGTCGCCGCGGAACGACGGCCCGCCGCCCGAGCCCGCCCCGCCGATATTCAGCGAGCGGACATCGGGGGCTGACGACACCGACGCGATGGCGGTGCTCGATCCTGCCAGCTCGCCGTCGCGGTAGAGCTTCGTGCCACCGGGGCCCCAGGTGAGCGTCACAAGCTGAAAGGCCACGGGCTCTGCAACGGGGCCGACGACGATGTCGCCGTTGCCGCTTCCCCGGCGGAAGATGGCGTGAAGGGCCCCGCCTTCTCGGCGATCAGGCCGACTCCATGCTGACCGACGGCCGCATCCTCCCAGCCGAGGAGACGTTGTCCTGCCCCGGCATCGTCTGCCGCGCGAAAGAGCACGGTGAGCGCGCCGGTCGCCGGGACCGCTCGGCCTGCCGCGAGGAGCGATCCGCCATCGAAGCGCACAACCTGCCGCTCCCGACCGCCGATGACGGTCGTGGCGAGGGTCGGCGCGGCGTGATCGGTCACCGGCATCGCATCGTCGGCAAGCCCGTCTCGGTCGGGCCAGACGCTGATTCTGCCGGCCGGATCGACGACGAAACCGGGATCATCGGCCCGGAATCGGAAAACGTCAGCAACGAGACTCGCCCGTCGGGCCGGATCGGTCCGTTGGGCCTCACGCTTGGCCCCCTCGGCGGCGAGGTGCTCTGCCAAGTCGGCCACCAGCCGCACCGCGGCCGACCGGTCGGCCGCGGCCGCGAGCGCTGCCAAGGGCTTCGGCGGGGCCGCGAGGAGGGCGAGCCACCTCTCGAGCGTCTGGCCGTCCAATTGGCGTGCGGCAGCCACGTCGGCGATCGCCGCGGCCGTCACCGGTTTATCGGCCAACGACGCATGGCGGAGATCCCAGGCGGCGAGACCATAGCGGGCCGAGTCCGACACCACGATCGCTTCGAGCGTCAGGCGGTGTTCCCGGTCGCGGGCGGTGCCGATCAGCCCGAAGAGCAACGCGAGTCGTTTTCGGTCTGCCTCGGCCCTTGCCTCGATCGCCGCCACTTCGGCGGCCGGCAGGAGTGGCACGCGGATCAGCGGCGTGTTTCCCTTGACTGGCCCCGGGATGACCCGCGTGCTGAAAAAAATGCCAGCCAGGGCGTGGTAGTCGTCGGAGGAGACCGGGTCGAACTTGTGGTCGTGGCAGCGGGCACAGGCGAGAGAAAGACCGAGAAACGTCCGGCCGATGACGTCGATCTGATCGTTGACGCAATCGGCGATCATCCGCTCCTTGTCGACATCCCCCGGGACGAAGTCGGCGATCGCGAGAAACCCGGTCGCCACGAGGGCATCGGCATCGATCCGCGCTGGGTCCTCCGGCTGGAGCAGATCGCCGGCGATCTGCCGGGAGAGGAACTCGGTGTAGGGGAGATCGCGATTGAAGGCGTCGACCACCCAGTCGCGGTAGCGCCAGGCCTCGCGAAAGTCACTTTCAGGAGGCAACTGGATGAGATCGCGGGCGTCAGCGTAACGGACAAGATCGAGCCAGTGCCTCCCCCAGCGCTCGCCATAGCGCGGCGACGCGAGCAACCGCTCGATCAGGTTCTCAAACGCCTCGGGAGATTCGTCGGCGAGAAATGCTGCAGTCTCGTCGGGCGTCGGCGGGAGGCCGGTGAGATCGAACGTTGCCCGGCGGAGCAGCGTTCGCTTGTCGGCAGGCTCTGGCGGGCTCAGGCCCGCTGCCTCGAGGCCGGCGAGGATGAAACGGTCGATCGGCCCCCGCGGCCATGCTTCGTCGGTGACCTCCGGCGGCGCTTCGTCTCGCACCGGCTGGAAGGCCCAGTGGGCCCGGTCCCCCTCCGTGATCATGCGCGGCGACTGCCGCGTGGCCGCCGGCCCGCCGGCCCCCTCTCCCTCGGGCCAGTTCGCTCCCTGCCTCACCCACTCGACGAGGCTCGCGATCTCATCCGCCGAGAGTTTCCCGTCGGGGGGCATCTGCACCCGATCATCGCCATACCCCACCGCCGCGATCAAGAAGCTTTCCTCCGGCCTGCCTGGCGCGATCGCCGGGCCGCTGTCACCTCCGGCGCGAAGGCCGGCCGCCGAGACCAGCGACAGGCCCCCCTTCGCGGTGGCATCGTCGTGGCATTCCCCGCAGCGGCTGGCAAGAAGACTCCGAACAGCGGCCGGGGAGGGGTCGACGCTCCCCTCTTCCGCCGGCACGGCGCGCGAGGCAACCGCGACGAGGGCGGCGACGAGCACGATGACTCGCGGGAGGGGGGATCGAACCATCGATGGGGCCTGGCGAGCGGAAGGACGGATACGCTTGCGGTGTGCATCGCCCGTGTGGTGACTCACGAGATCAGCGAAGTAGTTTATCCTCCGGGCTGTTCGGCAGCCTCCGGTGGATCACCCAGCCAT
>CANGIH010000162.1 GCA_947453875.1 Planctomycetaceae bacterium
GGCTCAGGCATCGGGTCGAGGAGATTGTGTCGGTGAAACTCGCACAGCCCCGCAACCGCCGGTTTGACCTTCCATGTTTCGGCGGCGGGGTCCGCGACGAAGTACTTCGCCAGACGGTCTGGAGCAACCCGCTCAACCGCCTTCGGGCCGTAGATCGCCGCACGGGCGCGCGCAATCGCCGCTTCGCTGATGTCACTTCCCACCACCCGCAGCGACCAGTTCGCCAGTTGCGATCCTCGCTCCGCCAGGCAGATCGCCAGCGAATAGGCCTCTTCGCCGCTGCTGCAGGCGGCCGACCAGACCCGTAATGACTGCTGTCGGTGCCCGGCTGCAGCTCGCGCAATGGCCCCGTCGATAAACGGGCCGGCGAACCAGTCGAGATGGTCTATGGTGCGGAAGAAGTGGGTTTCGTTCGTCGTGATGCAGTCGATGAATTTCCCGAGTTCGCCGGGGATTTGTCCCTCACTCAGCAGGGTGTAGTAGGTGTCAAAGGAATCGACGCCCCGCTCGCGGAGGCGGCGGCGGATGCGATTGCTGAGGAGCGCCACCTTGGTGTCCTGCGTCCAGATTCCGGTGTGCCGATGGATAAAAGCCTGGAACAGCTTGAACTGCGGCGGCGTCAACGTGATCAAGCCGGACACAGGTATTCCTCCTGAAGCCTGTCGACATCCGGGCCGTGTGGAACGGCCGATCTCATACCTTGAACCGCTTCACGAGATCGCGCAAGCCCTGAGCCTGAGCACCGAGCTCCTCAGCGCTGGCTGCCATCTCCTCGGCGGCCGCGGCGTTCGATTCGGTGGTTCGCGACACTGATCGAATCGCCATCTTCACCTCGGATGCGTTGGTCGACTGTGATTCCGTCGATGCGGCGATGTTGGCGATACCACCGGCGGTGGATTCCACGGCAGAAACGATCGACGCCAGCGATTGGCCGACCTTCTCGGAGAGTTCTGCCCCCTCCTGCACTCGCTTGGTCGATTCGTTGATCAGCTGGGTGATTTCCTTGGCGGCCTCACTCGAACGCTCCGCGAGTTTGCGCACCTCGTCGGCCACAACCGCAAAACCGAGGCCGTGCTGGCCTGCCCGTGCCGCCTCGATCGCTGCGTTGAGGGCAAGCAGGTTGGTCTGGGCCGCGATTTCACTGATGACCTGAATGATGTCGTTGATCTGCTCCGACGAGCGGCGGATCGTCCGCATCGAATCGATCGCCTCGTGGACGGCTTGGCTGCCGGCCTGCGCCAATTGGGTTGTCCGGCCCGCCTGAGCTCGGGATTCGACGGCGCTCTTCGAGATGACGTCGATCGATGACGCGAGTTGATCGACTGCCGCGGTCATTTCTTCGACACTGGCGGATTGCGACTGCGCACCGTCGCTGAGACTGCCGGCACTTTCGGCGATCATCCGCGCGCCCTCGTTTTGCTGGTCGGCGGCCTCGTAGATTTGCTTGATCACGTCGCGCAGATCCTCCATCATCCGGCTGGCATCGCCGGCGAGCAAGGCCATCTGGTCGTCGCCATCGACATTGATCTGTCGGCAGAGGTCTCCCTTCGAGGCTGCGGCAAAGACCTCCGACAGCATCCCCACCTTCGACTCCAGCGCCTCCTTGGAAGAAACCACGCTTTCCTGCAATTGCCGCTCGCGTTGCTCGGCTTGGATTCGGTCGGTGACAACGTCCCACGTCACAAGAGGACCGACATAGCTTCCCTGCGAGTCGCGGAGGGCCGAGATGTTGAGGTCGAGCGTTTCTGGTCCAAGCTCAACCCGCTCGTGCGCTGGGAGGGTGGCGGGGTTGGCAAGCGTAGGCCAGCGTGGGTGCTCGCCGAGAATGTCGATGGGCTTGCCGATCAATTCATCCACCGGGCAGGGGAGAAGATGCTGGAGCTGACGCAGGCTCTGCTCTGAAGCTGGATTCATGTAGGTGATCTTGAGATCGGGATCGGCCTGAATCAGGCGAACGGACGTGTTCGCGACGATTTCCGAGAGCCGCACCTGCGCATCCTGATCGCGGGTGATCCGGCGAGCGATGCCGATGGACGACACGATGATGCCCAAAGCGGTGAGTCCGAAGAGCAGCAGCCCGAAGTTACGCAGACTTTTTACGGGAGCCATGACCTCTGCCTCCTCGATCTCAGACACCAGCGCCCAGCGCACGGCACCCGCTCCCGAGGCATCCCCGTTGTAAATCGTGACGGGGGTCCAGGAGGAGAGGACGGGCTTATTCCGGTAGTCGGTGTTGAGCGCCGTGCCGGCCTGCTGGTCGTCGAGGGCATTGCGTACCGGTGCGGTATCCACCTTGATCGTCGGGTTGATGATCGTGGATTCGACGCCGAGCTCCTTGGCAAAACGGGAGTTGGAGCGGAACATCCGATCCGGCCCGATTGCGTAGGTCTCGCCAGTTTTTCCCAGTCCTGCCGTCTCGCCAATGATCGTGCTGGTCTTGTCGAGGGGAATCTGGAACGCCAGCACGCCGATCACGTCATCCCCATCGAGGAGGGGCGTGGCGATGAAGCTGGCGGGATCGTTGAGCGAGGGGAGATAGCGGCTGTACTGGCCATAGGCGATGCCGCCCGTCCGGCCGGTGCGCACCGCATCACCAAATGCCTTGGCGAGATTCGTCGAGGCGAGCGGCCCTGATTTGAGCGAGGAACCAAAATCGATTTCCTTGAACACGGTGTAGACGATCGTGCCGGATTCCGCGTCGATCAGGAAGATGTCATAAACGCCATATTTCTCGAGAATCGTGCGGAAGATCGGATGCACCTGCTTGTGGAACCGCGTGTAGGCGGAATCGTCGAGGGCGACGTCGAGCAGGTGCTTTGAGCCGACGGGCTCTGGGTTCCGCCGGATGTACAGATCCTGTAGCATCACTCCGCGGGGGTCGAGCGCGGCGGCGTATGGCCGCATGTCGGTCTCCTCGGCCGTCTTTTGACGCAGACGCGGGGAGAATTCAGCCGCGTAGTAGCTGGCGAGGTTCTGGCGGTCCTGTTCCGTGGCTGGCGGCAGTTCCCGCCAAGCATTCCGGAATGTCGTGAGGGCATCGAGGCTCAGCGGGTTTGTCGCCGTGACGAGCAGTTCCTGTCGCAGGGTTTCGAAATACCGTTCGACCGAACTGGCGGTGGTGGTGCGAACCGCCTCGAGTCGCGCGAAGGCCTCCTTTCGCAGCGAATCGGCGGCCGATCGGTACATGGCGATGCCCAGCAGAGTCAACGGTACCAGCGACATCGCCAGCAGTGCCGACAGCACCACACTTCGCAGGGACCGGTCGTGGAGGAACTTCATGTCAGGACTCCGAATTGAAGAAGGTGGACGTGGGGGCCTGCAGGGCGCCTGCCCGGCTGACACTGGCCAAGCTGGCCGGATCGAGGAGGCAATCGGCGTCGAGGACGATGTACAGGTCATCGCCGGAGCGGGCGAATCCCTCGACGAACCGCTGGCCCTCGGCCGCGATCGAATCGGGGGTGGGGCGGATCTGTTCGGCGGGTATGCGAATCACCTGCGATACGGCGTCGACCGTGCATCCCATCGTGCGGTTGCCGACATTCACGATGATGGTTCGGGTGTCAGCGCCGGGCTCCCGGGCGGGAAGGCCGAAGAGCAGCCGCAGATCGATGATGGGGATGATCGCCCCACGGAGGTTGCTGACGCCGATGACGTACGCGGGTACATCGGGCAGCCGGGTGAGCTTGCCGGGGGTGATAATTTCCTGGATCCGCTCAATGTGGAACAGGCATTTTTGCCCGTCGAGTTCGAACCCCACAAACTGCGAGGAGCCCGCACTCGAGGCATCTGTGGAGGAGGAAGGGTGAGGCATGGCGGCAGGCTTGATTCCCCGATGGGGGGGTGGCTTGGGACGGCGGCATGCACGTGAAACCGTGCGGAAAACTCGCGATCGATGTATAGCTCCGGCAATCGAGCTATTCAATTATTTGTCCGGGAGGTACGCGCCAACGATGAGGGCCCATGTTCGAAGCCGGCACAATCGGTAGAATCGGTCCGTTGGAGCGGTTTTCGGCCTGCCGCCGCGGGCTTCCCGTTTTCGGGGGCTGGTTTCTGCATGTTCGCTGGTGTGCTCAGAGTCGCTGTGGTTGATGATTCCGCGCTCTATCGGCGGATGATTCTCAACGTGCTGGGGATGATTCCTGGCGTCGAAGTGGTGGGGACGGCGTCCAACGGCTTTGAAGCAGTGGAGCTCATCGCCCACGCCAAGCCCGATGTGGTCACGCTCGATGTGCAGATGCCGGGCATGGATGGCATCGAGGTGCTCAGGGCCCTGAAACAACGCGGTCTCGCTCCACGGACCATCATGGTGAGCAGCCTCACGGCGGAGGGGGCGCCAACCACGGTGAATGCCCTGATGGAGGGGGCCTTCGACTTCATTCTGAAGCCAGCGGGCGTCGACACGCATGTCAGTCGCGATGCGATCCACCGTGAGCTCGCCGGCAAACTCGTCGCCGTGCGCGAGAGCATGCTCGGTCTGCCGCCGGTTGCCCGTCCAACGCCGCCCACGCCTGTGGCCCGTGCCGCTGGGGCCCGCGCCACGACACCCCGCCGGTATGACACCATCGTCATAGGCACATCGACAGGCGGACCGCAGGCGCTCCGCAGTGTCATCCCACTTTTTTCAACCGCTCTCGATGTGCCCGTGCTGATCGTGCAGCATATTCCCGCGCAATTCACAGCCAGTCTTGCCGAACGGCTCAACGGTATGTCGTGGATGAGCGTGGTAGAGGCGACCGACGGCATGAAGGTCGAGCCGGGGCACGTCTATTTGGCCCCGGGGGGCAGGCATCTGGGCGTTGTGCGGCGAGAGGAGGGAATGGTCTGTCTGCTCGATGACTCGCCCCGTCGCCGCGGCTGTCGACCATCGGTGGATCACCTGTTGGAAACCGCTGCGCAGGCGTACGAAGGCCGGGTTCTGGCGGCTGTGCTCACCGGCATGGGCTGTGACGGTCTCGAGGGATGCCGAGCGCTGAAGCAGGCCGGGGGAGGCGTGATGGCGCAGTCCGCCGACACCTGCGTGGTCTACGGCATGCCGAAGGCGGTCATCGATGCCGGGTTGGCCGACGAGATCGTGCCGCTCGACCAGGTGGCAGCGCGGCTGGAGGAAAGGCTCCGGAAGGAACTGCCGTCACCGGCGACCAAGCCGTAGCGGGCGGTGGAAAAACGGCGGTTCGGCCCCGATCACTCCGTCGTGTCGCGGATCCCCGCCTCGGCCGCGGTGCAGAGCCGGTCGAGCTCGTCGAGTGAGATCGCAAGCGGCGGCCAGAGCACGACCACGTCGCCGAGCGGCCGGAGGATCGCGCCATGCCTGCGGGCCGCGACACTCGCCTTCATCCCCCGCTGCTCCTGCCAGGGGTACGGGCGGCGCGATGTCTTGTCCGCGACGAGGTCGATGCCGGCGACCAGGCCACGCGTGCGCACCTCGCCGACATGGTCGAGCGTTGCGATCCGCGCGAGATGCTCGCGGAGTCTTTCGATCTTTGCCGGCAGCTTTTCGAGGACGGCCTCGTCACGGAAAATGTTGAGCGATTCGAGGCCCACCGCCGCGGCCAGCGGGTTGCCGCCGTAACTGTGGCCGTGGAAGAACGTCCGCCGCTCGGCGTAGGTGCCGAGGAAGGCGCTCCAGACCTCCTGCGTGGTGAGCGTCGCGGCCATCGGCAGATAGCCGGCGGTGAGCCCCTTGGCGAGGCAGAGGAAATCGGGCACGACGCCTTCCTGCTCGCAGGCGAACATCGTGCCGGTGCGGCCGAAGCCCACCGCAACCTCGTCGAGGATGAGCAGCACGCCGTGCTTCCGCGTCAGTTCGCGGACACCGCGCAGATACCCCTCGGGGTGGATCCAGATTCCCGCCGCCGCCTGGAGGACTGGCTCCATCACCATCGCCGCGACCCGTCCTTCATGCGCGACGAGCACCCGCTCGAGAAGGGCGAGTGATTCGCCGAGTGACGGTGCCGGTCGGCCGGTCGAGGGGCAGGTGCCCCCCGGGCTCGGCAGTCGGATCGGCTCGAAGGTCAGCGGCGCGAAGACGGAGGTAAAGCGGTCGACGCCGCCGACGGCGACCGCGCCGAGGGTGTCGCCGTGGTAGGCCTCGCCGATCGCCACGAACTTCGTCCGTCCCTCCCGCGGTGGATCGGCCTGGAGCCAGTACTGGAAAGCGATCTTGAGTGCCGCCTCGATGGCGCTCGACCCATCCCCGCTGAAAAACAC
>CANGIH010000163.1 GCA_947453875.1 Planctomycetaceae bacterium
CGGAGCCGCTTCACCGCCGCCGGAGAGACGCTCGCGATGTGGGGGGCGAGCATGACGTTCGAGCGACCGAGGATCCCGTGCCCAGCGGGAATCGGCTCCGGCGCGAAGACATCGAGAGCGGCTCCGGCCACGTGTCCTGAATCAAGCGAGTCGACAAGCGCCGCCGGATCGACGAGATCACCGCGGGAGAGATTGACGATCAACACCCCTGGCTTCATCCGCGCGAGGTTCGCCGCGCCGATCAGGCCGCGCGTCTGCGGGAGCGACGGGCAGTGGAGGGTGACCAGATCGCTCTCGGTGAGGAGCCGATCGAGCGACACCGGCTCGGCCCCGAGGGCCCGGATCTCCCCCTCGGCCACCACCGGATCGCTGACGAGGACGCGGCCACCGAAGGCGACGAGGCGGCGGATCACGCCGCGGCCGATTCGGCCGGCACCGACGACGCCGCAGTTCATCGCAGCGAGCGTGCGGAAGCCGTCGATGCCGGTGGCAAGGCCCCAGCCGCCGGCATGAACCTTCGTCGAATGGGGGACCACCTGCCGCGTGAGCGCGAGGATGAAGGCGAGGGTGTGGTCGGCGACCTCGTCGATGCAGTAGTCGGGGATGTTGCAGACCGGGATGCCACGGGCACGTGCTGCGTCGCAGTCGACATTGTCGTATCCGATCCCGTAGCGCACGATCGCCTTGGCCCGCCGCATGGCGGCGATCACGTCGGCATTGATCGGGGCGAATTGCGTGATTACCGCGTCGGCATCAGCCACCGCGGCGGCAAGCACGGCCGGGTCTTTCGAGCGCGGATCGACGACCGTGCAGCCGGCTGACTCGAGGATCGCCCGTTCGATGTCGATGTCTTCGAACGAACGATCCGTGACCACAACCTTCATGGAAGCCCCCCTGCCGCGCCGCTCACCGGCCAACACCGCTCCGTCGACTGTCGACAACGAGATGATCGGCGGAGTCTAGAAGTGGCTTGGCGCGGCTGTCAACCAACCGACGCCACGCCCCCAAGGCCGCGGGGAGTGCGAAAGCCGACGGCCCCGACGCTCAGCTCCCCCTCGCAAACGCCTCCACCTCAGCGCGGGTGGGGCAGCCGAGTCGACCCCCGAACCGGGTGCACTTGAGCGATGCCGCCAGGCAGGCAAATCCCGCCGCCTCCTCGATTGCGGCCCTCTCCGCCAACCGCAGTGCGAAGGCGCCATGAAACACATCGCCGGCAGCGAGGGTGTCGACCGCGTCGATGCGAGGCGCTGGCACGCGCCGGACATCCCCATCCTCGATCCAGGCGTAGCCCTCCGCGCCACAGCTTGCGCCGACGTGACCGGCATGACGATCGGCCACGCGGCGCAGCGCCTCCTCGAGATCGTCCGTGCCGGCGTGAAGGAACAGACCCGCATCGGAAAAGACGGCGTGTGACGCCAGTGGAACGAGCGCCGAAAGCACCTCCGGCGGCGCCACATCGGCGTCGAGCATCCCCGGCACGCCGGCACGCCGCGCCGCGACAAGTGCGGCCGCGGCTCCTTCGGGCCAGCGTGTATCGACGTGGACGAAATCGACACCGCCAAGATCCTGGAGCGGAAGCCAGTCGGCGGATTGATCGAGGCTCGTGTCGTGGTAGGGCACGACGAGCCGATCGCCGCGATCATCGATCACCGCCACGGCGATGCTCGACCGCCCGCCGGGCACGAGCCGCACGGCCGCCACGTCGAGCCCCGCCTCCGCCAGGGCGGCTCGCATCGCCCCGCCCCGCGCATCGTCACCGACCCTGCCCCACACGCTCGCCGCGCCCCCCAGACGTACGAACGCACACGCCGCCGACACCGCCATGCCGTCGACCACCTCGGCGGCATCGTGCGCAAGCACCTTGCCGGGCAGCGGAGGCACGGCAGCCACCCGGTACAGAGTCGTCGTGCAGATTCCCCCCACCGCGACGAGTCGTACGGCGGGGCCCCCTGTCTGGCCCCTCATCGCCCAACCACACTATCCACGCCCGAGGGATCAGCCCGCCGCGTTATCGCCAGCGTCAGGGCATCACAAGCCGTTGCGAATGATGCGTATGCCGCAACACCGATCGGGTTGGTCGAAACCGCCTCGACCAATCCGATCGTCCTCCCCTCCACCCGCAGCGGGTATTCGACGGCGCCGAGGAGCGTCGCCCCCCGCTGCCATCGCGTCGCGACGGCGTCATCCGGGGGAATCGGGTGGTTGGTCCAGCGGGCTTTTCGACAGCCCCCGTCAGGTGGTTCGCAATTCAACGACGCCATCGCCAGATTCCCTCCGTGCCCGATCAGGCGCCACGGTGTGTCGGCCAGCCAGACATGCACGCCCGCCGCCGGCAATCCGGCTGCCACCATGGCGGCGAAGGTCAAGGCCAACGTCTCGGTGTCACCGCCTCGGAGCATCATCCGGCACACCTCCGCCACGAACACCGCCAACCGGGCCTGTTCGCGCGCCGCCCGCTCGCCCTGTCGCCGGGCCGAAATGTCAACCGTGAAGCATCGGGTGTGGCGGAACTCGCCATTCTCCCGGTAGACGCTCGAGTGGATGGAGACATCCTTGATCGATCCATCCTTGGCGCGGAGCCTTGCCTCATATCCGGAAAGACACTGGCCGGCGGAGAGCCGCGTCAGGATGTCCTCGATCACAGGCTCGTCGGCATGAAATCGGGAGATCGGTTGGCCGACGTACTCGGGACGGGTGTAACCGAGGAAGTCGAGTTCGGCCTTGTTCGCCCAAATGATGACCCCTTCGCCATTCACCCAATGGAGCGGCACGTTCGCATTCTCGGTGAAGTCGGCCAGATCCCTCCGGCTCGCTTCCAGCGCCTTCTCGAGACGTTGGCGGTGGAGGTCCCGCTCGACGCGATCGGTGACGTCACGGGCGTCGGCGTAGACAACCCCTTCCTCGGGCACTGGCCGGGCATTCCATTCAAGCCACAGATAGTGGCCGTCGGCATGGCGGTAACGGTTGACGAACTGAATCGTCTCGACGCCATTGGAAAGGTTTTGCAACTCTGCCACGGTCGTTTCGCGGTCATCGGGATGAACAAACTCGACGAACTGGCGCGAGAGCAGATCGACCGTGGGATACCCGAGCAACCGGGGAAAGTTGTCGTTGACTCTGAGGAAGTATCCGGCAAGGTTGGCGATGCAGAACAGATCGGCCGACAGATCGAAAAAACGGACCAGTTGCTGCTCGGCGCGCCGTTGACCGGATTCCAGGTACTCGACGCAGGCCGCAACGAGTTCGCCGGCGTGGCTGGGACGATTCTCGGGCGACGCCGACAAACAGCGACGGCAGAGGGCGATCATCGGCATCGGCCCCGCGCAGGCGTCCAGCCTCACAATCGCCCCGGAAGTGTCCCCTTCCCGGGCCTGCCGCCACATCTCGAGCGCCCCATCAGCGACGTAGGGCCGCCCGCCAGTGAGGATCTCGCAGAGGATCCCACCGAGTCCGAAGGCGTCGGCGCGACGATCCACGGCGGCGACATCGCCGCGTGCCTGTTCAGGGGACAGGTATCCCGGCGTGCCAAACACGCTGCCGGAGAGGGTGTGCGTGTCGTCGGTTGGCACGCCAGAGGGTGATTGGAGATCGTCAGGGGGCGTTGGACGATCAGCCTTGTGCAGCGGAGAATCGATGCCGGCGACGCCGGCATCCGGGCTCTGCACAGGCGTGCCGATGTCTTTTGCCAATCCCCAGTCCATCACGGTGACCATTCCATACTCGCCGACCATCACATTGGCCGGCTTGAGGTCCCGATGGACGATTCCCACCGCGTGCGCCGAGGCGACGGCCTGACATGTCTGGAGGAACACCGCGAGCAGACGCGGGATATCCTCACCGCACGCTTCACGCGCCGCGAGCAACTCGGCGAGCGTCTGACCACGGAGCAAACCCATCACCATGTAGGCATGACCGTCGTGGGTCACACCGAACTCATGGACGGCCATGATGCCGGGATGGTGGAGGCGGCTGGCGATCCTCGCCTCGCGGAGAAAACGCCGCAACGGGGCGCTGCTGGCGTCCTCCACCCGCATCGTTTTGATCGCGACGGAGCGCTGCAACTGGAGGTCGAATGCCTCGTAGACCACCCCCATCCCGCCCCGTCCGACCTCTCGGACGATGCGGTAGCGCCCCCCCTCGCCCGCCTGCAGCATGCTCCCCGGAGTGAGTGCATCGGCGGGAGGTCCGGCCGAGTCGCCGATCGGAGGCGTCCTGATCCACAAGCCGGCGGCCACCTCCAACGAGTTCTCCGGTGACTGGGAGACAACCCCTCCGACGGTACTCACCTCGCCGACAGGCCCCCCAGCCTGCGCCTCGCTGGGCGAAGCGCTCCCGAATTCCGTTCCTCTGCTGCGCCCGGCTGCGGAATTCAATCCCACGGCCCACCTCGCTTTCCACGCGATTCAGTGCCAGGACGAACGACCTCAAGTGGCGGGTTCATCTTACCCCAAGGGTCGGGCGACAGGGTCGCCTGACGGTCAACGACTCGCGGCACACAAGCGAAATCAAATTGACGCGGCCAAAAACTCCCTCACAGGCAGGGGCAGTCCTCCGGCAGCACCATCCTCACAGCCCCTGGCACCGCCTCGAAGCGGAAATGATGCGACTTCATCGGCTCGCCATCGAGGTTCACCGGCAATTCCCCGGCGCTCTCCGTCTCCACCCAGGGCACGGACTGGCGGACAACCCAGCGCCCACCGCGCCACGGCATCGCCCCGGCGGCCACCGCCGCGGCCAGTTCCGCCGCGACTTCCGGAATGTCGGCCAGTGAGAATGGCTGCAGTGTCACGACGTCGAGGCGGCCGTCATTGATCCGCGCTTCAGGGGCGAGCGGCTGCCCGCCGCCTGCCTGCCTGCCGTTGCAGACCGCCCCGACGATCATCCGCCCCTTCGTCTCGCCGTCGGGAGTGCGGATCGTGCACTCGTAGGGGCGGAAATTCACCGCCTTGAGGATTCCCATCAGGGTGTAGGCACCGCCGCCGAGAAAATCCTTGAGCTCGACGGGAGTCTCGGCGGTCACCGCCGCGCCGAATCCGCCGGAGGCGACATTCACGAACCAACGGTCGTTGGCCCGCGCCAGATCGACCGGCCGTGGCGATCCCTCGCAGGCGAGCGTCAGCGCTGCCACCGGATCGGTCGGGACACGGCAGGCGGTGGCGAAATCGTTGGCGGTGCCCAAGGGAAGGATTCCCATCGCGGGGCGGTGGTCGGCATCGGGTTGATCGAGCTGCATCAGACCGTTGGCCATCTCGTTGACGCTCCCGTCGCCGCCGCCGGCAATGATCCGCCCCACCCCCTCGGCAGCCGCCTCGGCCACGAGCCGCTCCACATCCCCCTTCTCCCAGGTGACGCGGACCTCAATCGCATGGCCCGCCCGGCGCAATGCCTGCACCGCGTCGCGCACCGGCTGCAGCGCCGCCTTCTTGCCGTTGAGGATCAGTCGGGCACGCATTCCGGACGACTCCAGGGGATTGCCGGTATTCTCGGGTCACACAAATCCTACCCGCTCGATCTCCCCCATCGATCCGTCCTGTTGGCGCCCGCCGGAGTTCCCCATGCTCGACGCCGTGTCGCGTGCCCGAGACTTTCCGTCGCTTTCCGGAGTCGTCTATCTCAACACCGCCGCCGAGGGGATCCCGCCACTGGTCGTCGGCGAGGCCCTGACAACCTATTTCCGCGACAAACAACGGGGAATGGACGGACGGCTGCGACATGCCGCGGTCCACGCCGAGGCCCGCCGGCTCGCCGCCGCGATGATCGGCCTGGAGTCGGATGACGTCGCCATCTGCTCCTGCTCCTCCGAAGCGTTCAACCTGGCGGCGATGGCTCTGCGACTGAGCGAGGGCGACGAGGTCGTCGTCACCGATCTCGACTTCCCCGCGAGCGTCACCCCATTCCTGCAGGGCGCTTGCCCGGCCGGGCTGAAGGTGTGGCGATCGCACGGGGGAAGTCTCCAGATCGATGATCTCCCGGCCCTTCTCTCGCCACGGACGCGATTGGTGTCGCTGCCTCTGGTGAGCTTCTTCAACGGCTACCGGGCCGATGTGCCGGCGGTTGCCGATGCCGTCCGCCGCCATTCCCAGGCGCTCCTCGCGGTCGATGTGACGCAGGGGCTGGGGAGGATCCCCCTCGACCGCGACTCCGGCGCCCTCGCCGGGGCCGATCTCGTCGTCTCAAGCACCC
>CANGIH010000164.1 GCA_947453875.1 Planctomycetaceae bacterium
AGCCGTGGTCGATGATCAGCAACCGCAAGCCCGTGGTCATTCGTCGGAATCCCTTACCAGCAGCCCGCACGCGCCCCGATGGCAAGCCCGAGGGCCATCCAGGCCGCCGCGCCCCAGTCGTCCGCCATGATCCCCAGGCCCCCATCGACCCTATCGAGTTGCCGGCAGGGGAAGGGCTTCCAGATGTCGAAGATGCGATGGAGGACGAAGGCCGCCAGGAACACCATCGGTGTCCGATCAGCCGCCGGCACCACGAGGAGCCCGAGTGGCACGCTCGCCATCTCGTCCCAGATGATTCCGCCGGGGTCGCCGCTCCCCATCCGTCGAGCGGCCGAGTCGCAGACCGGGATCCCGACGGCGCAGGCGATGAGGATCAATGCCCCCTCCAGAGGCGGTGGCATCCCGGCGGCCGCCGCGGCCGCCGAGAGGCCGATCCCAAGGGCGGCGCCGACGGTGCCGGGCGCGATCGGAAATCGCCCCAGCCAGCCACAGGTGGCAAGCACCACCGCCGGATCGCCCCAGGGAATCTCCGCGGAGCGTGCGGATGACCCCGCGGCGGGGCGGGGGAGTCGGGCGTCGGGCTCAGGCACGCGCGGTGAAGCCATGGGGCGATGTGGAGGAGGGCCATGCGGGGACGGGCGGAAATGGGCATGACAATTCTACGGTCGGCCGCGGAGCGAGTCGCGGTCAACAACGAGCGCCTGTCGGAGGCGTGGGCGGCGACAGGTCCGGTGGTCCATGCGTTACACTTCTGTTTCCCATTTCATCCCGCCAGACCGCATGGACACCATGATGGACATCACGCCGTCCCCGGCCGATCCCGCCGGAATCGGCCCTCTCGAACTCGTCGAATACCCCCACCCGGCGCTCCTTCGTCGCACGAGCCCGCTGGTCTCCATCGATGACGCGCTCTGCGCGGCGGTCGACCGGATGTTCGAGATCATGTACGAGGCGGTCGGCGTCGGCCTGGCCGCCAATCAGGTCGGCCTTCCCTACCGCTTGTTCATCGTCAACCTCGAGGCGAACCCCGAATCGGGCGAGGAGTTGGTGTTCATCAACCCGACGCTCTCCCGGCCGCGGGGTACCGCGGTGCAGGAGGAGGGCTGTCTGAGCCTGCCAGGACTGCGGATGGATGTCCGCCGCCCGGAGAAGGTGGTACTCGACGCCTGGACGCTCGATGGCGAGCAGGTCCGCCTCGATCTCGACGGTTTCCTCGCCCGTGTCGTCCAGCACGAATTCGACCACCTCGAGGGAAGGCTGTTCACCGACCGCCTCCCCGAGGCCGCCTCCCTCGAGGCACGCCGGGCGCTCGACTCGATGCGCGATGTCTTCCTCGGCAGGCAGTCGCGGGGCGAGTTGCCCGTCGACGCCGACATCCACACCAGGCTGGCGGCACTCGAAGCCGAACGCTGCGCGCCTCCGGGGGGCCGAGCCTGATGTCCGACGGCAGCCTGCGGATCGTCGTCATGGGCACCGGTCCGTTCGCCGTCCCCATGTTCCATCGGCTCCTGGAATCGCCGCATCGCGTGGTGGCCCTCATCACCCGTCCCGACAAGGCCGCTCCGGGCAGGAAGGCCCCCACCAATCCGATGCGTGCCGCCGCCACCGCGGCGGGAGTGCCGGTGTTGGATCCGCCAAGGATCAACGATGTCGAGGCGGTGGCGGAGTTGGCGAGCCTCGCCCCCGACCTCCTCGTAGTCTGTGATTACGGGCAGATCCTCGCGCCGGCGGTGCTCGCGGTGGCCCCCCTCGGCGGCATCAATCTCCATGGTTCGCTTCTTCCCAGGCATCGCGGCGCGGCACCGGTGCAGTGGGCGATCCTCTCGGGCGACGAGATCACCGGCGCCTGCGTGATCCACATGACTCCGCAACTCGACGGGGGCGGGGTGATCAATTCCCGCTCGACGGCGATCGGCGCGGCCGAGACCGCCGTAGAACTCGAGGCTCGCCTGGCTGCGTTCGGCCCCGAACTCGTGCTCGAGGCGATCGACCTCCTCGCCGCGCCCGGGCGCCCCCTCGGCCCTGCCGGGGTGCCGCAGGATCGGGCGCTGGTCACGAAGGCCCCAAGGCTCTCCAAGGCCGATGGTGTCGTCGATTGGAAGCATCCTGCTGCCTGGATCGCGCGGATGCCCCGTGCCCTCGACCCCTGGCCGCGGGCGACGACCTTTCTCCATGCCGCCGCGGGGGCACCCTCCGGGAATCCTGCGCTGCGGCTCGTCCTCGAGGAAGTCGCCGCTGGAGGGGCGGCACCTCCCGGAATCGCTCCGGGAGGGGTGGTCTTGGCCGATGCCGACGGGATCGTCGTGGCCTGCGGAGATGGCGGCACGGTGGTCGTTCGCCGCGTCGTCCCGGAGGGGCGGCGTGGGATGCCGGTCGCCGATTTCCTTCGCGGCCGGCTCATCGGGGCGGGGGCGTGGATGGGGAGCGAATGACGGGGCCTGATCCGTTGGCGGGGGTGCTGAAGCTCCCCTCCCTGGATGCGGCAACACCGTCGGGAAGGTCGGGAATGGCTCTATCCCCGGCCGCTTGCAAAAAGGCGATGGAAGCCTTTTTCACCACAAAGCTACAATCCCCCGCATGACGACCCCCTCCCCCACCCGCCGGCTCTGGATCGAGACGGTCGGCTGCCAGATGAACGTCCTCGACAGCGAGCTTGTCGTCGCGGCCCTGCGCCGACAGGGTTGGGAGCTGACAGGCAGCCCGGCGGACGCCGATGCCGTCTTCTACAACACCTGCAGCGTTCGGCAGCACGCGGAGGACAAGGTTTGGTCGGCGCTGGGGAGAGTGCGACTGGAGAAGCAGGCTCGGCCGGGGATGATCGTGGGTGTGCTTGGATGCATGGCCCAGAAGGATCAGGAACTCGTGCGCACCCGGGCTCCGTGGGTCGATCTGGTCGTCGGGCCGGGGCAGCTTCATCGGGTTCCCGGGATCGTCGAGGAGATCCTGGCCGGTGGTCCGCCGCGGATCGAGGTCAGCCTCGATCGTACCGCCGGCAGCCGCGATGCGGTGACACGCAGCTTTGAGAGCTACGATCCCGACCGCGATCCCTCGATGCGGCCGACCCCCTTCCAGGCGTTCGTGCGGACACAGACCGGCTGCGACAAGTTCTGCGCGTTCTGTGTCGTGCCCCGGGTCCGGGGGCCCGAGCAGGCGCGCCCGCCGGCGGCGATCCTCGCCGAGGCGAGAAAGCTCGTCGCCGAGGGGTGCCGGGAGATCACGCTCATCGGCCAGACCGTCAACAGCTACAAGTGGACCGATGGAGGGCGCACCACGCGACTGGCCGACCTCCTCCATGATCTCGATGCGATCGACGGAATCGACCGGATCAAGTTCGTCACGAACTACCCCCGCGACATGACGCCGGAACTGATCGGCGCCGTCCGCGACCTGCCGAAGGTCAGCCAATATCTCCATGTGCCCGCCCAGCATGGGAGTGATGCGGTGCTTTCGCGGATGAAACGCGGATACACGATCGGCGAATACCTCGAGATGCATGCCAGGATCTCTGAGGAATTGCCGCGTGCCGCGGTCACCAGCGACTTCATCGTCGGCTTCTGCGGTGAAACCGACGCGGAGTTCCAGACCACGGTCGATCTGGTCGATCGGCTCCAGTTCAAGAACAGTTTCATCTTCAAGTACAGCCCCCGCCCCGGCACGAAAGCCTTCGACCGTCAGCCCGATGACGTGCCGGAGGAGGTCAAGAAGGAGCGGCACCGCGTTCTCCTCGATGCCCAGACCAGGGCGAGCTTCGCCGGCAACCTCCCGTTCATCGGCACTCGGCAGCGGGTGCTGGTCGAGGGGCTCTCGGCACGCGACGAGAAGCGGGCCGTCGATCCGGGCCCCGATGGGATTGCCCAGTTGACCGGCCGCACGACCTGCGACCGGATCGTGGTCTTCGAGGCCCCGATGCGTCTGGTGGGCCGGTTGATCGATGTCGACATCACCGCCGCCGCAGCCTGGTCGCTCTCCGGCTCGGTTGCCGACGGTCTGGCCGATGCAGTTCCGCTCCCCCATTTCGATCTCGGCAGCGGCAACGCGACCGGTGCAGGTGAGCTTCACCAGATCGCGGCCCCGCCGGCCCGACAGGAGCGGTGAGATGTCTGCGTCACGCGGCCGATCTTCTCCGCGTGACGTCGGGAAGGAAGCGGGCCGGACGCCACCCTCGCCTGCATCGTCACAGCCTCCCCCCACCGCCGTCGATACGATGCGGCTCCTCACCGACGAAGCGGAGGCAGAGGCCTGGGGGAGGGCCTGCGGCCTGGCCAATCCCCACGAGGCCTCGCGCCGTCTCCGCGGCATCGCGGCCCAGGGCATCCCCTCCGATCTCCTCGGCGACCTCTGCGCGCGACTCACTCGCCTCCTTCCCGAGGTTTCCGATCCCGATCGGGTCCTGGCCGCGCTCGAGCGGCTGCTCGGCACCGTCCGCAGCCCGCTTTCCACGGTCACGATCTTCGAGCGCGACCCCGCGGCACTCGGGACGCTGCTGCGGATCTTCTCCGCCGGACCGCATCTGGCCGACATCGTTGTCGCCGATCCGGAGTCTTGGGAGGAGGTGCGCGTCGGACAGGGAAAGCCGGAATCGTTCGAGGCGCTGCGCACGGCCCTCGCCGGTGCGATTGCCCCCCATCGCGACGCCGAAGGGGCGATGCGTGCGCTCCGCCGTTTCAAACGCCGTGAGACGCTCCGGATCGCCTACGGCGACGTCGTCGCCGGGCAACCGCTGGAGACGGTGACCAAGCAACTCTCGCGGGTCGCCGACTGCGTCATCGACGCCGCGGTGTCGATCGCCGTGGGGCGGCTGGAGGCGGAACGTGGCATCCCACGCGGCCCGGGCGGGGAGCGGGCCGTGCTCGCCGTCCTGGCGCTCGGGAAGCTCGGCGGCGAGGAGCTCAACTATTCCAGCGACGTCGATCTGGTGTTCGTGTTCTCAGCCGATGGCCGCGTGAGCGGCCCGAAGCCCTGCACGAACCAGGAGTTCTTCGAACGTGTGGTTCGAGAGGTGGTCCGATTGGTGGCGGAACCGACGCCGGTCGGCAGTGGCCATCGCGTCGATCTCCGCCTCCGGCCCCACGGAGGCACCGGCCCGCTCGTTCTCCCCCTCGATGCCACGCTCCGCTATTACGACCTCGAGGCCCGCACCTGGGAGAGGCAGGCGTGGGTGAAGGCCCGGGCCGCGGCAGGCGACCGGGCGCTCGGCGAGAAACTGATCGCGGCGCTCACTCCCTGGATTTACCGCCGCTGGCTCTCCGCCGCCGACATCAGCGAGATCAAGGCGCTCAAGCGGCGGATGGAGCGGAACGCCGCCAGCCGGGATCGCGCCGATCAGGACGTGAAGCTCGGTCCCGGGGGAATCCGCGACATCGAGTACGCCATCCAGTTCCTCCAGCTGCTCGGGGGGGGCGACACGCCCGCGATGCGAACTGGCAACACGATCGAGGCCCTCGGCCGCCTCTCGGCCGCCGGTGCGCTGACCGATCAGGAGCGGACGATCCTGGAGCGCAACTACCGGCTCCTGCGGATGATCGAGCACCGTCTCCAGATCCTTTCCGACACCCAGACCCATGAGCTCCCATCAGACCATCGCGAGCTCGGCCGGTTGGCCGTGCGCGCCGGCTACGGCACCGGCCCCGGGGCGCTTGTCCGGCTCCAGCAGGATCTCGACGACGCTAAGACACTCAACCGGCGGATCCTCGATCACCTCCTCCATGATGCCTTCCCCGACGAGACGGTGACGGACCCTGAGACCGATCTCGTGCTCGATCCCGATCCGCCCGAGGAGGTGGTCCGTGACGTCTTCCGTCGCCATGGTTTCCGCGATCCCGTCGCCGCCCGTCGCACGTTTCAGTCGCTCGCCGAAGAGCGGGTGCGATTCCTCTCCACGCGGCGCTGCCGCCACTTCCTCGCCGCCATCGCGCCGCGCCTTCTGGCGGCGATCGGCCGGACGCCCGATCCCGATGCCACGCTCCTCCAGCTCGCCGCGGTCGCCGACTCGCTCGGTGGCAAGGAGGTGCTCTGGGAGCTGTTCAGCTTCAATCCGCCGTCGCTCGATCTGACGGTCCGGCTGTGTGCATCGAGTCCG
>CANGIH010000165.1 GCA_947453875.1 Planctomycetaceae bacterium
AAGGTGTGGACCTGGCCGATCGTGCTGAAGAACGGCGTTGCCTGAACCCGGACATACCGGCGATCGGCGGAGACGACCGCCGTGGCGCTCATGTTCGTGCCATCCTGAAGGTTGCTGATCACCGGCTGGTAGCCGGTTGCCCCACCACGGGTGAACGGCAGCGACGGGACGGGCGTCACCGGGCCGCCACTCCCACCGCGGCTCTGCGCCAGCGACGACGCTGCCGACGAGCTGCTCATGCTTTGGAGTTGCTGGGCCAGCACGGCCTTGCCGACCGTCTGCTGGAAGGCGACGTCCTGCGACACCTGGGCCTCGAACAGCGGCTGACGCCGACGTCCCTCGGGCAGGTCGATCGTGAACATCACCTCGTCGGCCCCGAGTGGCACCTGCTTGCGGAGCTTCTGCTCCCGATCGGTGCCGCGGTGGAGCGTCAGTTGCACTGTGACCGTGTCGGCGGTCACCTTGCCATAAGCCTTGTGGATGAGCACCCGGTATGTCCCGGGGAACGCCTCGGAAGCGACATACCGCTCACGCTGCGTGGCGTTTGTCGGGTCGGCCGGAATCTCCGAGTCAGCCAGAAGCGTGCCACCGGAAGTCGTTCGGGGAGATGCCACCGAGCAGACCGTCCCGGCGGGTTCCTCAACCACCATGTCGATGTCGGCATCGCCATTCCAGGAGAATTCCAGTTCGACGTCGCGGACGAGGGCCTCATCGATCGCCGTGCGGAACGCCTCGGCCTCATCGACCTTCCCCTGCTTCTCGAGCGTGGTGATCGTCGCCTTGGAAAGCCGGGCGGCACGGGTCGCCACCTCCTGCTGGGCGGTGGGCCATTCATGGGAGAGGACGCCGGCGCATGCCCACTTGAGGGCCGCGGCGTCGTTCTCCTTCGAGGCAATCGTCATCGCCAGCGCGAACGCCTCGCGGTTGGTCGGGTCGAGCGTGGCCGCCTGACGGCAGAGCCGGATTGCCTGACGCGATGAACCGAAGCGGGCGAGGTACTGGGCGAGGGCCAGAAGGTCGGACGGGGATGTGGCGAAGTCGGCGCTCGACATCAACGCCCGTTCCACCTCACCCCGGGGTTTGCCTGCCGCCTCCATGGCCAGGCCGAGGGCCTCGTACATCCAGGGCTCAGCTTGGCCGCAATTGATGGCCGCGGAGATCAGTTCGGCTGCCCGATCGAAACGTCCCGCGTCGCCAAGTTCAACCGCCGAAATCCGCAGTCTGGCGAGCTTGCCAGCACTGGCTCTTGCAGCGGTTTCACTGTCGCTCTCGGCTCCCTTCGAGGGCAGAAGGAACGCCCGCACGGCTGACCGCAGGTCGCGGGCGCCAAGCACTTCCTCAGGCAGCCCCAGATCGTTGCCGACCCCAGCCGTGGCACCTCTGTCATCGCCCTTCGCGTCTCCGGTCGGGGCCGAGTCGCCATCGACAGGCAGTTCGTCGGCTGGCGTCGGTTCTTCTGCCGGCTTCCGCGGAAGGGTGGCCTTCGAACCGGGCTTGTCACGCATGCCGACACGGTCGCGGGCACCAGAAACCTGGAACATGCCGCCGCCCATGCCGCCGCCGCCCATGCCACCCATGCCACCGCCGCCCATGCCACCCATCATGCCGCCACCCATGCCGCCACCCATGCCGCCACCCATGCCGCCGCCCCCCATCATCCCCACGGGGATGACGAGGTCGGCCACGGGGTAGACCTTGATGATCATGTTCTCGGCGGCCTTCTCCTTCGTGGTGATCAGCATCACCTCATCCTTGATGAGATAGGTGAGATCGATGTCGCCGAGGAGCAGGCGGAGGGCGGAGCGGAGCGACACGCCGGAGATGTTCTTGGTCACGGGGGTGTCGAGATCGAGCCCTGCCTCCTCGAGGGCCTTCTGATCGATCTCCACCGGGATGCCCTGCGAGTCCTTGATCTGGGTGATCACGTCTCGCAGCGGTGTCTCGGTGAATTCGAAATTCTCGACCGGCTTGTCGAGGGCGTCGTAGATCCGCTGCTCGGCGCTGCCTGGATTGGCGAGATCAACCGACTTGTACTTCTCACGCAGCTTGGTCATCTCCTGCCAGCGTGCGGCGCTGGGATAGATGATCGGCGGTTCGTCCGGGAAGGGAATCGCGCCGAGGTCTGCGAGATGGAGGACATCCATGAAGCCGCGCTGTTGATCGCGGCGGAACCGCATGTTCTCGGTGTCGTAGTCGAGGATCCGGGCGACGAGCGGCGCCGTGACACCGATCTCGCGGGCGGTCATCGGCACGCCACGATTGGCGTACAGCGGCGGGGCCTGTTCGGCGAGCTCCTTGCCGACGATCCGCTCTGCCTCGATGAATTTGTCGGTCGGCTGTTGGTAGCCGACGCGAATACCTTCCTCGACGAGTGCGTGGTAGCGTTCGGTGAGCTGCTTGATCCTGTCCTCACGCCGCCGCAATTCGCCGTCGAGGCGGGCACGCTCCTGGGCGATGGCGTGATTCCTGTCGGCGACCAAGGCACGCTCAGCCTTCTCCCGCGAGCGGATGATCGAGTCGCGGATCGAGATCTCGATCTGCCGGCAGAGACGGTCTCGCGTCGCCGCATCAAGATCTTCTGAAGCGAGGACCAAACGCTGGAGTTCCTTGAGGTCGATGCGGGTGCGATCAGGGTCGACGACGCATGTCTGACGCGCATTGCGGAGGCGGACGGCGACTTCCTGTTCAAGCTGCTGGGAGCGCACTTTCCGCATCCGGGCAAAATCGGCCAGTTCACTGCGTTCCGGATCGGCGACGAGATCCCCCTCCTATTCAGGGGTCCCGGCGGGGAACTCCTGTCCACGCTCGGGAAGCCCCGGGTCTGGGAGGCCCGGCCCACCGAACCCGATTGCCGGTTCGCCGGCCGGGGCACGGAGTGCCTCGGGGGTCGGCACCTCTTCTTCGGTCATCTCGCCGACCGCCTGATCGGCATCGTTCTCGTCTTCAAAGAGATTCTTCTGGGCGGCGGTGAACATCACCCAGGCATCGACGTTGTCAGGGTCCTTGCGGAGCGAGGCATAGGCCAGCCGCATCGCGGAGCCGTGGGCGCCCGATGCCTCGGCCTGACGGGCCATTTTCACCAGCGCCGTCGCCTCGTTGCGGATCACGTTCCTGGCGAGGTCCAGCCCTTCCCGCCCAAGCGTGGGGAGGTAGACACCGTCGGAGTCGCGGGCATTCCGGTATAGCTCTTCGACGTAGGCATTTTCTGGGATCGGCGCTGCGGCGGGGATCGCCACCTCGGCCTGGAGGGGCCGCATTCCCCTGCCCTGATCGGTCGCCGCTTCGAGCACGAAGTCGAGGCGGGCACCTTGGAGCGGGCCTTCGACGATCACTACCGAGTCACGATCGGAGCGGAGCGGAGGAAGGCTTCCCGGGAGCATCCGGAGGCGGGCGTCAGGCACGTCGGCGGAGAGGACCACATCCTCAGGCCACGCTACCGATTGCACTGCCGCTGCCGCCATCCGGCTGCCAGCGTCAGAGGGAGAGATCGTGCCATCGGGGACAATTAGCATGCCGCCGGTCGCGTTTGCGATCGCCGCCAGGCAGGGCCAGTTGACACTGGGGCCGATGCCGACTGCCGACACGCTGATCCGCCTGTTCTTCAGGGTGGTGAGCACGCGTCGGAACTCGCCGGTGTCAACGCCAGCCAAGCCGGGCCCATCGCCGACATAGACGATCGCGCGAGGGGCAGGCGAGGCCTCGAACAGTTCGGCGGCCCCCTCGAGGACCGCGACCATGTCGGTCGATCCAAGGGGCGTGCGGGCTTCGAGAGCGGCCACTGCCGAGCGACTGCCGGCGGAACCGGCCGTCACGAACGTCGTCGAAAGGGGGGTGCAGGCGATATCCGACGCGGCAACAAGATAGCGGTCGTCGTCACGCGCCTTGTCGAGCAGGGAGGTAACGGCACGGGTGGCGTTCACCCGGTGATCACCGATCTGGCTTGCGGACGTGTCGATGAGGAGGACCACGTCGGTCGGCGCCGACGCGGCGGTCGGCATGGTCGGCCGCAGGCCGATGGCCGACACCGGCAGGGATGCCTCATCCCTCTGGAAGGTCTCAACGAACGTCACTGCGACGGCGTCGTCGGCCGCCGCCACGGTGGGGGGCAGCAGCAGGGCTGCAAGTGCGAGGCAGACGGTCGCCGGCGAGATGGGCTTCGACATGGTCCCTCCAGAATGGCCGAGATGCGTCATGCAGCAACGGCCGGTGGAAAGCATATTTACTCCCCCCCGCTGCCGCCAACGCCGATCTCTGCGGGATTCCCCCCACTTTTCAAGATTGTTCCCCCGAAAGACCCGCGGCAGAGAGTGGCCAGGGACGCCTTCCCATGCTCGGCAGCGGGGGTGCCAGGCGATGTTGGTGAGTGGCGCTCATCTCGGCATACTTCCGCCGGTTTCCACCAGGTCGCGGTCGACCAGTCAGCGGAGAGGGGCCCATGTGCTTTGCCGAAAAATCGCCACCGCGGTGCATTGTCCGGGGGGAGTCGCCACAGCGGCAGACCGCGTTCCGGGAAATCGCCTCCCACGCGGGGATGTGGCTCTGTTTCGCCGCCCTGGCCACTGCCAGTGGGCCGATTTTCGCCCAGGTTGCGTCGGCTCCTCCCCGGGGCGGCGCGGCCGTGATGGGTGGGGCACCGGCAGCGTCCGTTCCGCTATCAGCCCCGGTGGACACCCCGGCAACCCGAGGGTTCACCCCCGAGGAGCAGACGAACATCGCCGTTTACGAGGCGGTCAACCGCAGCGTCGTCAACATCAACACGAAGGCGACCGTTGCCGCCGGGCTTTTTCTGCTTGAAGTGCCTTCGGAAGGAGCTGGCTCCGGGATCGTTGTCGATAAGGCGGGGCATATCCTCACCAACTTCCATGTCGTGGAGGGGGCCAAGGAGATTCAGGTGCTCTTGTACGACGGGTCCTCGCACAACGCCACGGTCGTCGGACAGGATCCGGCGACCGACGTCGCCATCGTCAAGGTGGCGGCACCGCCTGATTTGCTCGTGCCGGTTCTGTTCGGGCAATCTTCTGATCTGCGGGTCGGGCAGAGGGTATTCGCAATCGGCAATCCTTTCGGCCTGGAACGCACCCTGACCACGGGAATCATTTCCAGCCTCAATCGTTCCCTGCCGACCCGCAGTGGCCGCACGATTAAGTCGATCATCCAGACCGATGCGGCAATCAATCCGGGGAATTCCGGTGGGCCACTCCTCGACAGCGCCAGTCGACTGATCGGCATGAATACTGCGATTGCAAGTCGAACCGGGCAGAGTTCGGGGGTCGGGTTTGCGATCCCTGTCGGGACACTTTCGCGGATCGTTCCCCAACTGATCCAAAAGGGAAAGGTTGTCAGGCCTGATGCGGGGATCGCCCGTGTTTATCAAACCGATCGGGGGCTCCTCGTGGCGTCGTTGGTGCCCGATGGGCCCGCTGAACATGCCGGCATGCGCGGCTTCAAGGTAGTCCGGGAACGGCGTCGGCAAGGGCCTTTTTTCACGGAATCGGAGCGGATTGATCGGAGTTCGGCCGACTTGATCACCGCGGTGGGAGGGGTCGCCGTGAAGACGGCCGATGACTTTCTTTCCCAGGTGGAGGCCCGGAATCCCGGAGAACAGGTCCTGGTGACGGTCGAAAGGGAGGGGCATCTGCTCGATCTCCCGGTTGTCCTCACGGCCGAAAAGTGACCATTGCTCCTCCGTTAAGGGGGGGCTTGCGGGAAAAAACTGCATTTTTGCGGCGAAAAACGCCGACAAAAAAATTTCTCGAACAGAGCCGTTGACCGATTCGTACGGCCTGTTAGATTTCCGTCTCCTCGCCGCGGACGCCTTCGGGTGCCAAGCGAGGCCGTTCATTGACAATTCGGCAGTTGATCTCTTTCGGTTTCGGCCGGCACGCGATCGTGACCGGCACCGGCCGTCTTGAGGCAGTCAGCAAGATCGAAGCTTCGGCTTCGAACGAGCTCTGTTCTCATCAGGTCGGAGTTTTCGAAAACAAAGACAGGTCGGACCTCTTGAGGTTTGTCCAGGCGATACAGAAGCCGGGAAGCAATTTCCGGTGAATGAAGAACCAACAAAT
>CANGIH010000166.1 GCA_947453875.1 Planctomycetaceae bacterium
CGTTTCCGGGTCGGCGGGGTCCGCTTCGCTGTCATTTCGAATCCCTCGGGAACCAGGAAGCCTTGAACGGAGCTACCCCGGCGCTACCGCAGGGGTCAATTCAGAGCACCGAACGTCAATCAACGTCCATGCCGGAATATCGCCGTTTTCGCCGATAGAATCAACGAAAAACGCTCTCGGCGATCGTTCAATCCATTCCCGTCAAACACCCCCGGCGACTGACTCTGAACCAGTTAGTCTAGGTTCGAATCCTAGTTCCCCAGTTTTAGACCTCACGCGCCGGTCGGCTTGCCTCGCAGACTGGGGCGGGCCGCGGCGGAGGGAGTGCGGGCCGCTCGCGGATTCACCTCACGCGCCGGTCGGCTTGCCTCGCAGGGTGGGGCGGGCCGCAGCGGAGACCTCACGCCTGTGGAGGCCGGCGGAGAAGCCGCCGCGTCCACGATCGTGTCGCGGCCTCCGCAGCGATCACCCCGGCCGCGACCCGATGCCGCAGACCGGCTCGCTTCGCCCAGAAGCCACGGCAGGCGGCAAGCCCTTCGGTGTCGCCACGACTGCGGAAAAAATCTGCTTCCGACCGGGCCCACTCGACGATGTCGTCGCGGACAGTGCCCGCCGGAAAGCCCTCGTACTCTGCGGCCATGATCGCCGCACAACGTTCGGCATCAACCAGCTGAGCTGCCTTGCGCCGCGTCCGCCCGGTGATGCTGGCAGTCGACCTCCGGTAGGAGGCCAGCACGTCGGCAAGCACGACCCCGCCTGCGGCGAACACCGCCCGGCACCACATCTCACGGTCGAGCAGGTAGACCAGCTCCGGCCGGAATCCCCCCACTTGCTCGTACACCTCGCGACGGACCACCACCCCCGCACACTGCACGGGGGTGATCCGGAAAAAGGGAGATGGATCGTGCGTCGGGCCCTGCTCCATCCCCGGAAGGCGTGCGGTGATGCCTTCCGGCACGCCGGCCTCGTCGCAGAAAAAACAGCGGGCCGCAATCAGCCCCGCCTCGGGCCAGCGGCGACTTGCACAGTCGATGGCTCCGTAAAAGCCGGGCATCACGAAGTCGTCGCCGTGGAGGATGTGGATCCATTCGCCGCGGGCGCGTTCCACGCAGGTATTGAACGCCCGCGACGCCCCACCATTGCTCGGGCGACAGTGAAATCCCACCCTCCCGCGACCGACCGCCTCCACGACCGATCGCGGATCGTCCAGAGTCGAGCAGTCGTCGACCACCTCAATCTCCATCTCCTCCGCGGGGAGCGCCTGGGCGAGAACCGATTCGATCGCCTGGCCAAGATAACGGGCACAGTTGAAGGCGGGAATCATCACCGAGAACCGCGGCCGGGGAACGCCCGCCTTCACGGGGACAACCGCCGGGGGAGGAGAGAGCAGGTGCGTCGTTCTCACAGCCACTCTGGAAACCCTCGTCAGCCTCGAAAACCGGGCAAAACCGCGACCGACGACATCCGCAGACCGCTGGACGAGCATAACGTGCTCCCTCCGGGCCAGACACTGCCGGCCCCACGGCCGGGTCGCCCCCGAGACGGGCTTGCCGGGCGGGAGGGGGAGCGTTTGATTATCCTCACAAGCGCCCACGCCACGGGGCAGCCGCTCCCACCGCCCCCTCCCTCACTGGACGCCGCATGGACCCCCTGCCACCAACTGGTATTCCCGCCGGAATCCAATCGACGGGATCGGTATCTGAGGTCATGCCGACGGCATCCCTTCGCGGCTATGGCCTTCCGGCGGTGTCGGGCAGGCACCGGGTGATGCTCATCGACGACCAGAAACTGATCGGCTCGGCCGTCCAGAAGATGCTCGCCGACCAAAACGACATCGATTTCCGCTTCTGTCAGAAGCCCGACGAGGCAGAGGCCCTCGCCGGCACCTTCCAACCGACGGTCATCCTCCAGGACCTGGTCATGCCGGGGATCGACGGGCTCGACATGGTGCGACGGTTCCGCACCATCGACGGCACGAAGCATGTACCGATCATCGTCCTGTCGGCACAGGAGGAGGCGGTGGTCAAGGCTCAACTCTTCGAGGCGGGCGCCAACGACTACCTCGTGAAACTCCCCGACCGGATCGAACTCATCGCCCGGATCAGGGTCCATTCCGATGCCTACCAGCGACTCCTCGAGCGTGATGCCGCGTTTGTCGCCCTCGAGCAGTCACTGGCGGATCTCAAACGCGAGCAGGCCAAATCGGAACGCCTCCTCCTCAACATCCTGCCGGCGAAGATCGTCGATCGGCTCAAAGACGGGCCTGGCACGATCGCCGACAGCTTCCCTTCAGCGTCGGTGCTGTTTGCCGATCTCTGCGGCTTCACCGAATTCTCGCAGCATGTCGATGCCCAGAATCTCGTCGGCATGCTCGACGAGATCTTCTCCACGTTCGACCATCTCGCCGCGGCCCACGGCATCGAGAAGATCAAGACGATCGGCGATGCCTACATGGCCGTCGCCGGGCTGCCCGTCCCCCGCGACGATCACGCGGAAGCGATCGCCGCGATGGCGCTCGGCATGCTCGAGGGGTTCCGTGGCGTGATGCAGCAACGAGGCCTGGCGATGCAGGTGCGGATCGGGATTCACTCCGGACCGGTCGTGGCCGGCGTCATCGGCCGACACAAATTCATCTACGACCTGTGGGGCGACACCGTCAACATGGCCAGCCGGATGGAATCCCACGGCGAGCCGTCGCGGGTGCATGTCTCGCAGGCGACCCGCGATCTCCTTGCCGGGAAATTCCGCTTCATCGAACGGGGCCCGATCAACGTCAAAGGGAAGGGAACGCAGACGACGTACTTCCTGCTCGGGCGGGAGTGACGATCCCGAGGCTCCCGGATGCACCGCCGGATGCGGCCGCCGACCCCAGTGGGCCATGGCCATGGATGGCATTGCCCACGTGCAATCAGTGCCACCGCCGCAGCCATCCGCGACGCCAGAAGAACCACATTAATCCCCCCGTCGTCGCCAGCATCATCGCGATGGCCACCAAGGCTCCGTATCGGAATTTCAGCAGCGGCATGTTCCAGGGGGAATCGGTGTCGAAGTTCATTCCGTAGAAGCCGGTGATGAACGTCAGCGGCATGAACAGGGTGGCGATCACGGTGAGCACCTTCATGACGTCGTTCATGCGGTTGTTGATGCTCGCCAGATAGATGTCACGGAGGTCGCTGCCGATCTCGCGATAGGCCTCCATGAGATCGAGCAGCTCCATCGTGTGGTCGTAGCAGTCACGGAAGTGGGCCCGGGCATGGTCACCCACCAGCGGTGTCGGCTCGCGGCCGAGGGCGTGGAGGAGGTCGCGGGTCGGCCAGAGAGCGCGCCTGAGCGTCATCAGGTCGTTGCGAACATCGTGGATCCCGGCGAGCGCCGTCCGCGACGGCCGGTCGAGAGCCTCCTCCTCGAGATCCTCGAGCCTGTCACCAAACTGCTCGAGCACCGGGAAATAGCCATCGATCACGACATCCAAGAGCAGGGCACAGAGGGCGTCGGCCCCCTCGCGGCCGATCCGCGTCCGGCCATGTCGGATCCGCTGCCGGACCCCTTCGAACGGGTCGGGGGAGACGCGTTCACGGAACGTGATCAGGTAGCGGTCACCGAGAAACACGCAGACCGGGTCGGTGACGATCGATTGCCCCTCGGTGCGCACCGTACGGGCAGCGATCAACACCTGATGGCCGAAGACCTCCACCTTGGGGCGCTCGTCCGGCGTGACGGCATCCTCGAGGGCCAATTCGCCGATCTCGAAGACGTCGCCAATCATCCGCGTGACTGCCGGGTCTTCGAGTCCTTCCACGTCGATCCACAACACCGGCCACCGTTCGCGGGCGAGGGTCAACTCCTCGGCCCGGAGGACGGTCGACTCCTCGCACCCATCAGGATCGCAGCCGACGAGACGAAGCACGGCGGCGCCGGTGCCCTGGCTGACAGGGCCCGCTTGCGGGCCCGAGGTACCGGGGCGACGGTGACGGCGACGGCGGCGTTGCTTGCGGCTGGACACGCTCCATTCCCTCCTCATGAAGAGTCTTCACACATCCGACCGGTTTACCGTGGCGGCCGCGTTGGAGGACAGTCATACTCTTCCGGACCCGAGCGGGACGATGCCGCTGCGGCCCCCCCCCCCCCCCTCTCCGGCAGCCCCATGACCACGCCCCCCCCGAGCCCCGAACGGGGATCGCCGGCGGAGAATGCCGCCGCCCCGGTCGATGAAGGGGCTTCCCCCGTGGGTGAGGCCTTCGCCTGGGCATCGCGGATCATCGCGATCGGCTTGGCAATGTTTCTCCCTGGCGTGGCGGGAACCTGGTTCGATGCCAAACTCGGCACCCGATTTCTCGGGCCGGCTGGCCTCGTTCTCGGCCTCACATCGGCCCTGGTATGGATCGTCCGGTTGGGCAACTCCGTGAAGCCGTACCAACGCCGTCCACGGCGCCCGCCCGCCAGCAACGGCGGGGGGAATGGCAGGGCAGGGAGCGGCCAGTGAGCACACCCGACTGCAACAGGCCCGACTCCCCCCTGAAGGAGCCGAACCACGCGGCCCAAACCCTTCTAGGAGCGCTGATCCTCTGCCTCGTGCTGGCGGCGGCAAGCGCGATGGCGGTGCTCCACGGTGGCCCCTCCGGCCGCGGCGGACCGGAATGGAACCGGATCGTCATGGTGATCGCCGGGGTCTGCGCCGCCTCGAGTCTGGGGGGCTGGTTCGTGGCCCGACTTGGCGCACGCGACCCCGCTCTGGCAGTCTCTGGCTCCCTTGGTGCCATCGCACTGCGTCTCGTCCTGCCCCTGATGCTGCTGGGTTGGCTGTCTGCCGATCCCGCCGCCGTTTCGGTGGCCGGAAAGCTGCGAGAGGCAGGCGCCGGGGGCCTTTTGGTCGTTTTTTACCTGACCCTTCTTGCCACCGACATACTTCTGCACATCATGTGGGGGCCGAAGGGCCCCATCCGCCCCCGCCCGGGGGCCTGACGATCGCCCCCCGACACCGACGCCCGAGAGTCGCTCCATGTCCGACCACAATCCGATCTACCACCTCAAGGACTCGTTCTTCTTCGAGGTGCCGAAGGCGCTTTGGCGGCGCGGATGGCAGACGCTCGATGACGTGCCGGCTTTCCTTCGCGAACCCTACGAGCGCGACCACCTGCCGATGCCCTCCCTCGCTGAATTCAACGAGGCGATGTCGGGCAAAATCCTCATCCCGCAGCCGTTCGGGCAACTCGACAGCCTCTATGCGATGAAGTCGGGTTTCGGGATCTCCAAGTACATGCTCCTGGAACTCGCCGTCGGCGGCGCGATCCTGCTCCTGTTCGCGTGGCTCGCCAAGCGGATCGCTTCCGGGGCCCCCGCCAAGGGGAGGCTGGCCAACCTGCTCGAAGCGATGCTCCTTTTCGTCCGCGACCAGATCGCCCGGCCGGCGATCGACGACAAGCACGCCCACGCCGACGAGCACGGACATGTCCACCACGACGGCGACAAGTTCGTGCCGCTGCTATGGACGCTGTTCTTCTTCATTCTCGGCTGCAACCTGCTGGGAATGGTTCCCTGGGCAGGGTCTCCGACGGCATCGTTCTCGGTGACGCTGGCACTCGCCGCTGCCACGTTCCTCGGCGGATTCGTCGGCGGCGTCAAGGCGATGGGCCTGGCGGGCTACTTCAAGAATCTCGTCCCGCCAATCGACATGCCGTCGTATCTTTTTCCGCTCAAAATCCTGATCTCGCTCGGCCTGTTCGGCATCGAACTCCTCGGACTGGTGATCAAACACCTTATTCTCGCGGTCCGGCTCTTGGCGAACATGGTCGCCGGCCATCTGGTGCTCTTGGGGATCATGGCCCTGATTCCCGCCGCGGCGGCCCTCTCTACGGGAATGTGGGGAACCGTGACCGGGATCAGCGTTGTCAGCGCCACGCTCTTCAGCGTGCTCGAACTGTTCGTCGCCTTCCTCCAGGCCTACATTTTCACCTTCCTCTCGGCTTTGTTCATCGGCGCCTCGGTGCACCACCATTGACGTGGCAACGGGTCGCTCGGGAGTC
>CANGIH010000167.1 GCA_947453875.1 Planctomycetaceae bacterium
CTACGACAACGGTGGCAGCCTCCACGTCATCCCTGCCCTCCATGCCGATGCCCTCGAGGCGGAGCGCAGTGCCGAGGACGACATGCCCGCCTGGCTGGCCTGGCCGACGCTCCTCGACGCGCCGACCGGCCTTCTCACCGGCTACCCGCCGGACGGTCTCGAGGCGGTGCGATCGGCGTTTTCGGCGCTTGCCACCGCGGTCGCGGTGCCCGCTTCCGACCGGGGACGTTCGTTCGACGTTCAGGCCGCGGCCGAAAACCTCGCCTCCCGGCTGCGCGTCCTCGGCGAAGCGGTCGAACCGCTCCGCGCCACCCTGCCGATCGAGCGTCCCGACGCCGATCTCCTCCGACACACCCGCTACCCGCCGCCGGGCAGCACGAAGCGGGAGGTGACGTACAACCTCGGCGATCCTTTCCGGATGTCGTGGGTGGCGGCCTTGCTGGCGCTGGCGGCCTATGCGTTGTCGTTCGGGAAGGCTCGTGTCCCATTGTTCTGGCTCGCCACAGCCCTGCTCATCTTCCAACTCGGCTGGACGGCGCAGGCCTTCGCCTCACGTGTCGCGATCACCGGCTGGGCTCCGGTGACAAACATGTACGAGACCGTGATCTACGTGCCGTTCTTCCTCACTTTTCTCGGGCTCTGCTTTCTCCTGGGGCCGATCCTCGCTACCGGCATGAGGGATGCGTGGCGGATGACGGCGCTGCCGGCTCCGCTGGGCAGCGTTCCGCCGGGCGAGGCCACGCCCCTCGACCCCCGGCAGATGACACTGTTCGGCGGCGGATCGGGCTGGGCGCTGTTGAACTGGGCCTTCCTGCTCCCGAGAGTCGCGCTGTCGGCCCTCGTTCTCTGGGTGCTGGCGATGGCCCCCTACGCGGCCGGCGGAAGGACGATCATCAATCTGCTGCCGCAGACCGATGTCGATCGCAGCATCCCCAACCTCAACAACCTCATCGTCTGGCTTGTCGGCTGGTCGGTCCTGGCGCCCGCGGTGTGGTACCTGCCGCGCGTGATCCTTTCCATCCTCGGCTCGATCCTCTCCGTCCCTTCCTCGTGGCGAAACGGCGGGTTCGCAGCCACGGTGGGAGAGGTCTACCGCCGGAAGTCGTTCGGCCTGGTCGTCGCCGCGGTGGCCTTCGCCGGGACGTTCATCGCCTGGTTCTTCCCGATCCCAGGGAAGCAGTTCAGCCCGCTACAACCGGTGCTTCGTGACAACTTCTGGCTGACGATCCACGTCCTCACGATTGTCTCCAGCTACGCGGCAGGCGCACTCGCGTGGGGGCTCGGCATCCTCTCGCTCGGCCACTATCTGCTTGGCACCTATCCCCACGGAGCATCAGGACGGACTCGCCCCCCCGAGGCCTGCGGCGAGCTGGCCGGATACATCTACAAGGCGATGCAGGTGGCGGTGATCCTTCTGGCGGCGGGCACGATCCTGGGCGGACTGTGGGCCGACGTCTCCTGGGGCCGGTTTTGGGGCTGGGACCCCAAGGAGGTCTGGGCGCTGGTGTCGCTGCTTGCCTACATCGTCGTGCTCCATGGCCGCTATGCAGGCTGGATCGGCAACTTCGGACTCGCCGCTGGTGCCGTGCTCGGTGCCGCCGTGATCGGCATGTCATGGTATGGAGTCAACTTCCTTCTCGGCGCCGGGCTCCACTCCTACGGATTCGGCCAGGGAGGCCAGACCGAGTTCTTCGCCTTCCTGATCGCCAACTTCCTCCTTCTGGCCGCCGCCGGTTGGCGTCTGCGGAAGGAGACGGGAGACGGACAGAGGAAGACCGACGTGGCCTGACGCCCGTAACTCGGTCGAGACCGGCATCGATGCCCGGCGTGACACTGACCCTCGGGGGAATTGCAATGAGCCTGACGGCGCGCACGTGGCGAGCCACGTTGCTACGGGTATGGATCGGTTTTTTCGCCGGGATGCTCCTCGGCATCGACACGTCTGCCGCCGCGGATCACGACCACGACCCGGCCCGGTTCGAGACAACCACGCTCCTTGCCGGCCTCAGGCAGCCCATGGAATTGGCCGTCGCACCCGACGGCACCATCTTTTGGATCGAGTTCGAGGGGCGTTTGATGTGCCTCGATCCGGGCCGGCACGAGCCGAGGCTGGCGGGTGAACTGACCGTGACAACGGCCCAGGAGAACGGCCTGATCGGCCTTGCGCTCGACCCGCGCTTCGCCGACAACGGGCATGTCTTTCTCCAGTATTCCCCTCCCGGGTACGACGGACAGCATGTCAGCCGGTTCACGATCCGGGATGGCGTTCTCGACCCTGCCTCCGAAAAGCTGCTGCTCGAGTTCCAGGAGCAGCGGAAGGAGTGCTGCCACCACGCTGGCTCTCTCGCCTTCTCCCCCGATGGCTGCCTGCTCATCGCCACCGGCGACAACACCCATCCGCATGGCGATTCGGAAGGATTCGCCCCGATCGACGAACGCCCGGAGAAGGCCCCCTGGGACGCCCAGAAATCGTCCGCGAACACGGCAAGTTTGAGCGGGAAGATTCTCCGCATCCGTCCACTGGCTGACGGGAGCATGGAGATCCCGGAAGGGAATCTCTTCCCCCGCGACGGCTCCGCCGGTCGCCCCGAGATCTACTGCATGGGATGCCGTAATCCATGGCGGATGTCGGTCGATTCGAAGACCGGCACCGTCTACTGGGGCGAAGTGGGGCCCGATGCCGGCAGTGACGGGCCACGCGGCCCGCGTGGCTACGACGAGATCAATCAAGCGAAGGGACCGGGGAACTTCGGCTGGCCCTATTTCATTGCCAGCAACCGCCCCTATGCCGACTACGACTATGCCAGCGGCACCGTCGGACCGCTCTACGATGCCGCCGCCCCGATCAACACCTCCCCCAACAACACCGGTTCGAGCGTGCTGCCGCCGGCCCGTCCGGCCCTCCTCTACTACCCGTACGGTGTGTCGGAGGAGTTTCCGGAATTGGGGCAGGGGGGAAGGACAGCCTGCGCCGGGCCGGTCTACCACGAGGCCGATCACGCCACCTCACCGACGCGTTTCCCCTCCCGGTTCGATGGCTGCCTTTTCATCTATGAATGGTCGCGGAACTGGATCAAGGTGGCACGGCTGGACGACGACGAGCGGGTCGTGGCGATCGAGCCGTTCCTCCCCGACCAGGCATTCGCACGACCGATCGACATGCAGTTCGGCCCCGATGGTGCCCTCTACCTGCTCGAATACGGCGACACCTGGGGAGTGAACACCAACTCCCGACTCGTACGCATCGACTATGTCCGTGGCAATCGCGCGCCGGTCGCCGTGGCCACGGCGGAGAACAACATCGGCCGGCAGCCGCTGGCGGTGAGATTCTCGAGCGCGGGGACGTTCGACAAGGATCTGTCGCCAGGGAACGGCGCCGAGGCGCTCGCATACCAGTGGCGCATCATCCGGGCGACGGACGCCGCCGCCGGAGCGACGGCCTCCACGGACACCGGCAGGGTGGCCGCCACCGATCCCTCCCCCACGCTCACGTTCAACGAGCCGGGGATCTACACCGTCGAACTCGTCGTCCGCGACGCCGAGGGGGCCGAGCAGAGCGCGTCGGTACCGGTGGTCGTCGGGAACGCCCGACCGGAAGTGCGGTTCGTCGAGCCGGTCGACGGCGACTTCTTCGATCCCGACCATCCCATCGATTTCCGTCTCGTGATCCGCGATCACGAGGATGGGACAAACGATTCTGACGCGGCCGATGCCGACGGGCTCGAGGAGCTCGCCTCGGAGGATGTCCCACGGGCGGGCGTGCAGGCCGCTCACGTGGTCGAGGGGACGACAGCCGCGGTTCCGGCGGGCCTCGATCGGATGAAGCGGAGCGACTGCTTCAATTGCCATGCGGTGGACCAACCGCGTGTCGGCCCGCCGCTGGTCGAAGTTGCCAACAAGTACCGTGGCAAGGAGGGGGCCCTCGATGCATCGGTGGAACGGGTCTTGAAGGGCTCGACCGGTGTGTGGGGGAAGATCCCGATGATCCCCCACTCACACCACACCACCGACGAGATCCGGGAGATGGTGGGTTGGATCTACTCGCTCGAGCCCTCCTCCCTGACTCGCGTCTATCCCGGTTTTGCCGGGAGCGTGCCGGTGTCGACCGAGGAGGCCGCGAAGGGGGGGCGTTACCGGCTCGAGGCCAGTTATCTCGACCGGGGAGCCGGCCCCATCCCGGCGCTCGCCGGCACCGCGACCGTATTTCTCCGCCCACGGCAGATCGAGGCGGAAGTGGCCGACGAAGTGCGTGGCCCCCAGATCCTCGCCTCGGGACAGGCAAGTGCCGGGAGGTTCCTCGGAGCCATCAACCACGGCCACACGATCCGCTTCCATGACCTTCCGATGGACCAGGTCCGGGGAGCGGCACTGCGGATGGCATCGGCCGGAGCAGGGGGGGCGGTGGAGGTGCGACTCGACGCCCCGGACGGGCCCTTGCTGGCGACGGTCCCGGTCGAGGTCAACGGGCAGTGGGAACAGTTCTACGAGCGGGCGGCGAGTTGGGAACCGGTGACAGGCAGGCATGACGTCTTCATCGTCTTCACCCACCCGCAGCAGGCGGGCGGAATGATGAATCTCGATAGCGTCCGCTGGACGAGGTGATTGCAGCGGGGTCGCTTCCTTCCACCTCCTCGCCTGCCGGCGGCTCCGCTCCCCGCGATCCCATCGCTGTCGGCGACGACGGGGAGGGGGGAGCCAGGGCCCGCCAGGATCCCCGGCGGAACTGGCTCGCTTCGGTGCCTGCGGCAGAGAGGCGCAAGCGCACCGCACCATCCGTGCGGAGCACGCATGCAGGACGATGGAGTCCTGCAGCCGATTCGTAGGCCCTTTGCACCTCGCCCCAGCGTGATCCTTCCGCACCGCTGACGATCACATAACGCGGCGACGTGGCCCGGGCGAGCGGCGCCGGCAGGCTCGTCAGGCTGCCATGGTGCGGGGCCACGAGCACGTCACACTCCCCCGGATCCGAGGCGACAAACCGATCGAGCGCAGCCCCCTCGAGATCGCCGGTGAGGAGGATGCGGCGGCCTGCGGACTCCACCGAGAGGACGAGGCTCGTCTCGTTGTCGGAGGGTCTGGAAACGGATCGCGCGGAGTCTCCCTCCCTCGTCCCTGCCTCTGATTCGGCCGCCGGGGGATGGAGCACCCTGACCCGGCAGAGGGGCTCGAAGGGGATCTCGTCACCGGCCACGGCGGCATGCAGACGGATTCCAGCCGCGCGGATCCGGCCGAGCACCTCGATGACCGCCGGGGAGGTGCTCGCCAGGAACGATGGCGGCACGACAACCTCTCCGACCGAGAACCTCTCGACCAGGTCGGGCACACCATTGAAGTGGTCGGTGTCCGCGTGCGAGATGACGAGCGTGTCGACCCTGCGGATGCCTTCGCTCCAGAGTACCGCCGAGAGTCCGCGGCCCGCCGCGATCCCGGCACCGAGTCGGCCGGCATCGTAGACAAGGCACCTTCCTCCCGGCCCGCGGACGACGATCCCGCAACCATGCCCCATTGCGGCAGCGATCGAGTCGAGAGTGACGACCCCTCGAGTGGGCATCGAGGTGACGAGCAATCCGATCCCGGCCCACAGCACCGCCGCCACGGCCCAGGTGGCCGGGCGGACAAGTCGCGGACCGGCCAGGAGCAGAAGCATGCCCACCATGCCGGCGTACCACAGAATCGTCCACCACGTCGGTGGACCGGCGACCCAGGCGTATGCCCCGGGGATCCGTGCCGCCAACGCCACCGCCAGATCGATCAGCAACAGCGACGCATCGCACGCCGCCCCCCCGGCCGCCGCGACCGGCGCGCAGGCCGGCGCGGCGAGCAGGCAGACAAATCCTCCCACCATCGCCACACCGACAAGCGGGGCAATGAGTGGATTGAGGAGGAGCCCCACCGGACTGACGACGTGGAACGATGATGCCACCAGCGGCGAGGTCGCCAGCCACACCGCCGCTCCAATCATGAGCACGTCGGCCAGATCACGCCCACGGTGTCGCGCCCATCGCTCAAGGGGGGA
>CANGIH010000168.1 GCA_947453875.1 Planctomycetaceae bacterium
CGCGGCCGCTTCGATTACGCCAGCCTCTCCACCGACGATGCCCTGCGGGCGCGGCGGTTCTCGATTCTCGTCACGAGCCCCGACGATGGCGCCGCCGTCCGCGAGGCCGACGCGCCGGGAAGGTAGCCGGCAGGGCGGAGAGCCGTCGGCGGGCCTTGTGGCGGTTTCCGTCAGCGGGAGCGACCGCGGAAGGCGCCCAGCACCAGCCAACACCCGAAGCAGAACTGCACGACGACCAGCAGGGCGGCGACGGAATTGAAGCTCACGACCGATCTCCCGATGACGCCGACTCGTGCCTGACACCGAAACCTAGTTCGCGATTTGCGGCGCGGATCGATTTCCCCGACGTTTGAAAGTGGGTGCCACGTTCGCATCGGGGGCGGATCGTGCCGATTCTGGCGGTGAAAGCGGCCTCGCTCCTCCCGTCACCCCACCCAGGGGGCTACGATACCGGAGCCGTACACCGTGTCCCCGTCGCCCGGAGAGCCCTTTCATGCCGCCGCTGCAGATTGGGGATCGTGTCCCCGACGTCACCCTTCAGGCCCACGATGGGAGCAGCGTGGCGCTTGCCGACCTCGTCGGGCGACGTCCGGTGGTGATCTTCTTCTACCCCAAGGACGACACGCCGATCTGCACGAAGGAGGCCTGCGCCTTCCGCGATTCGTACGAGAAGTTCACCGCGGCGGGCGCCGAGGTCATCGGCATCAGCGGTGACAGCGGGGCCTCCCACCGCGCCTTCGCAGCCCGGCACAAACTCCCGTTCCTCCTGGCCAGCGACCCCGACGGGAGCCTGCGGAAGGCCTTTGGTGTGCCCAAGACGCTCGGGCTTTTCCCCGGGCGTGTGACCTATGTCGTGGATCGTGAAGGGATCGTCCGGCTGGTCTTCTCGGCCCAACTCGCCTCGCAGGATCATGTCACGAAGGCCCTCGCCGCGGTCGGGGCGATCGATGGCGCCGCCCCGGCACCCTGACGCTCCATTCACCCCCGGGGGCCACCGATGCCCGTCTTTGATTTTTCCTTCACCGTCGACGCGCCGCTCGCGGCTGTCCGCGACTTTCATCGCGACACATCGGCGCTGAAGCGTCTCACCCCCCCGCCGACATTCGTGCGACTGATCTCGATCGAACCGCTCGCCGAGGGATCGGTGTCGAAGTTCGTGCTCTGGGTGGGGCCGCTCCCGCTCCGCTGGACGGCGGTCCACCGTGACGTGAGTGACCACGGCTTCACCGACGTGCAGGAGTCAGGGCCGGCCGCCGCATGGGCCCACACCCACACCTTCACGGCGATCTCGACGGCGACCACGAGGATCGACGAACACATCGAGTTTGCCCACAAGCCAGGCCCATGGGGCATCGTCACCCGGCTGCTGTTTTCAAAGCCGAATCTGTGGCTGATGTTCACCTACCGCAAACTGGTGACGCGGTGGTTTCTCCGCCGACGCGGAGCGGAGCGATGATCGAGACGGCGGTGACCTTGGGTGAGAGGCTCGACCGCAAGGCGTCATGACCAACCACGGGAGCCGGACCGGTTCCTACTTCCTGCAGGGAAGACATGCCTACGTCACCTACCGCCCCCCGCATCGGGGTGCCCGGCGTGATGGCGGGCCGCAGGCCGCCCGGGGGATGGGCCATTCGGAGAACCGAAGCCCGACGTGAACACCATCCCGCCACGGGTGGGTACGCCGACAACGCCGTTGCTGAAGACTTCGTTACGGCCGAGCCGGGCCGACACCAGGCCGTTGTTGTAGGCAGTGGCGTCTCCGATCCGGGTGGCTACCAGGCCATTGTTGAAAAAGGTGAACCGGCCCACGGTTGTACCGACGAGGCCGTTGGCGGTGAATGTGTACGGCCCCTTGGATACCGCATATCCGCCGAAGTTTCCGTTGGCCGGACTCTGGGCGATGGCTTCCCCGGGAGCCGCACCGACGATGGTCGCCAGGCCAACGAGCCCTCCAGCCACGATCGCGGCGCAGCGGCGTATCATGCTTTACCTCCCCTTTCGACGTTTCCTGCAACCGCCCACCGACGACGGCATCGGCCATCGACACGAGGTACGAAAAGAAACTGCTCGAAGATGCCGACTGGTAGGGTTGTCCGGGCAATCCACCATCTCGGGTTGGCTGAATTGAACGCTGCACTTGTCCCGCAGGGCGTGCGTTCGACGAGTAGCGGGTATTTCGCGGGGCGGATTCATTCCCCTATTCTCCACTCGTGAGGCTCGCGAAACCACCGATGCCCCTCCCCATGCCTCCCGATCGGTCCTCCCGCTGGTGGCACGATCGCCGTGCCCGACCACTCGCCCTGCTCGGCGGTCTGCTTGTCGCCAGCGGACTGGTTCACCTCGCGGTGTGGGCGGTGTTGGGAGGCCCGTGGGAGGGCCCTGTCACCTGGCGGAAGCCGATCCTGTTCGGGCTGTCCGCGGGGCTGACGAGCGTGTCGCTCGGGTGGGGATGGTCGCATCTGCCGTGGCGGCGGAGTGACGGCCTGCTCGCGACGCTCACCGCCTGGGCACTGTTCATCGAGGTTGCACTCATCGACCTGCAGCGTTGGCGGGGTGTGGCGAGTCATTTCAACCGGGCCACTCCATTCGATTCCTTCGTCTATGACGCGATGGGAGGGCTGATCCTGGTGGTCTCATTGGTGGCGGCCGATCTGACGATTCGCCTGTTCCGCCAATCCACCGACCTCGACCCTGCCACACTCACGGCGACCCGGGCAGGAATGGTGCTGCTGGTTGTCTCATGCGGGCTCGGCATGTGGGCGAGTGTCCATGGTGACCAGCAGTCCTCGAGGGGACTTCCTGCAGACCTGTTCGGGACCGCGGGAGCGCCGAAGTATCCGCATGGAGCCGCGATTCACGCCCTCCAATGGCTGCCGTTGATGGCCTGGGGAGCGCGGCGTGCGGGCCTTTCGGAACGTTGGCGGCAGCGACTGGTGAATGCCGCCGTCACAGGCAGCGTGCTCATCCTGGCGTATGCGATGACGCAGACGCTCCTGGGCCGGGCCCGGTTCGATGCCACGCCTCACACGGCCGTGCTTCTCGTCGGAGGCGTCACGCTCCTGACCGGGCCATGCCTCGTGATCGCCGGAGCCTGGGTCGGAAGGCTGGGAAGAGCCGGTCAGATGCGGCTCAGTTCCACGCATCGCGACCTGACATGTCGCGACACGGAAATGAAGGAGTGCCCCGTCTTGGAATCGAACCAAGAACCCTCTGATGAAGAGTGACCTGCTCCCCTGAAACGGGTCCACCTCTGGAGCGAGAATCCAGGGAGGAAGAACCGTTGGGAGGGCAATAAACGCGACGTGGAAGGCGCGAGCAGGCGGCTCAGATCATCCTCGAGTTGCGTGAGGTGGAACTGGAATTGTCTCGTGCCAAGACCGCCGGCCGTTCGCGTCGATGTCTACCTCCCCGTCGGCAACCAACTGCCGAGCGCGGGCGATCCGGGCATCGGTGAAGGCAAAGGCAAAGGGAGGCCCCTTGAATTGACCGGCTCAGACTCCTCGCCCGCCGGGTTCTGAATTCCCATCGCCAAGCCCTCCCTTTAGTTGCCCGGTTCTCTGTGGGCATTTTGTGGGCATGGGCAAGGGACAACCGCGCACATTGCCGGACAATTCGTGGTCTTCCGGCCCCAGGTCGGCGCATAAAAAAAGCCCCGTTTCCGGGGCCTTTTTCATCGTTTTTCTCAGGCAAAACGCCACTGCCCCGTCTTGGACTCGAACCAAGAACCCTCTGATTAAGAGTCAGATGCTCTGACCAGTTGAGCTAACGGGGCCGGAAGCCACTTTTTACCCATCGCCGGGCAGGAGGACAAGGGGCCGGCAGGAGCAACGGTTTCACGGCTCCACAGCCCCAAAAGTGGCCCGGCGCCGGGAACCATCGCCCCGTCGACGTTTCCGCGTTGAGGGTTTCCTCGACAGCCGCTACAGTCCGCGCTTCGCAGTCGGGGCCCGACGTTGCCGGGAACCCCTCGCGATTGATCCGGTTCCCGCACGTGGAGGATGGCGCCGATGGGCAGGTTCGACGGTCTCAAGGGTCTCGTGCTCGGGGTCGCCAACGACCACTCGATCGCCTGGGCGATCGCCAAGGAGATCCTCGCCGAGGGAGGCCATGTCGGCTTTTCCCACCTCCCCGACCGCCCCGATGACGAGCGGCAGCGCAATCGGCGCCGCGTCTCGCTCCTCACCGATCCGGAGCCGAATGCGAAGTTCCTCGTGCCGATGGATGCCGGCAACGACGAACAGATCGCCGCCGTGATGCAGCGGGCCAAGGAGGAGTTCGGCACGATCGACTTCCTCGTCCACTCGATCGCCTATGCCCCGATGGAGGACCTCAAGGGCGAGACCACCAACTGCAGCCGCGAAGGCTTCCGCATCGCGATGGAGACGAGCGCCTACAGCCTCCTCGCCGTCGGTCGCCTCGCCCGCGGCATCCTCTCGTCCGACGCCTCGATCCTCACCCTCACGTACTTCGGCGGTGAGAAGGTGGTGCCGGGCTACAACATCATGGGCGTCTGCAAGGCGACGCTCGACGCCTGCGTGAAATACATGGCCTACGACCTCGGGCCCGCTGGGGTGCGCGTCAACGCCGTGAGCGCCGGCCCCCTGCGGACGCTCGCCGGTCGCGGCGCCGGCGTCGACGAGATGCTCGGTCTCTACGAGCACATGTCCCCCATGGGCCGCAACTTCACCCAAGCCGAGGTGGGGAAGGCTGGCGCCTGGCTGCTGTCGAGGGAGTCGCTCGGCATCACCGGCGAGATTCTCCATGTCGACGCCGGCTACAACATCATGGGCTCGCCGGGGCGACTGCTGAATCTCGTCAAGAAGTCCGAGGCGTGATCCCCTCCGGGCCGCCGCTGTTGATCGCCGTGGCCGTCGTCATCTCGGAAGGACATGTGCTTGTCGGCAGGCGTGCCATCGATGCCCGCGACGCCGCCGGTCACGCCGAATTCCCCGGGGGAATGGTCGAGGCGGGCGAAACGCCCGAGGAGGCCGCGGCGCGCGAGTGCCTTGAGGAAACCGGTGTCGTCGTCCTGATCGGCAACGTGCTCGATGTCGCCACAACCGGGTCGAGTCGGGGGCCGATCGAGATCCGCTTTTACGAGGCCCGGCCATCGGAGGCGGCCTCCGGGCCGCGGCATCCGTTTCGCTGGCTGCCGATCACCGATCTCGCCTTCCAGTCGTTTCCGCCGCCAAACGCCCGCGTCGTTGCCCGATTGCTCGCCCATCGCGGCGGGGCTTGAGCCTCGCCGACCGGCGGCACGCATGCCGACGGACATCAGGGGGGATCCCAGCCACCGCGGCTCCAAGGATGGCAGCGGCAGATTCTCCACAGCCCCCGGAGGCTGCCCCTCGCCGCGCCATGCTTCTCCACCGACAGGCGAAAATACTCGCTGCAGGTGGGCTGGTACCGGCAGTTGCGACCGAGCAGCGGACTGACAAACCGCTGGTAGACAGCGATCATGCGGCGGATCCCCTCCGCCGCCAGCCTGTCGGTGGTGCGAAGGATCCCGCCCCGGCCACCGGCTCCATCACCGCAGTCCGTTGGCCGCATGGCAGCTCCCATCGTCACCGCCGGCGTGGTTTCGCCGACCTCGGCGGAGGCACCACGGCCGACTGATAGCCCGATCGGGAGACAATCCGGCGGGCGAGTGACATGAGCAATCCCTCGACCCGAGCCTCCCCCTCGCCCCCCTCCGGAACCGACACTGGACGAACGACGACGATGTAATCCTGCCCCGCAGGCATCCTCTCCTTCACGGTGCGAAAGGCTTCGCGCAGTCTCCTTTTCCAGGCATTGCGAACGACCGCATTCCCGACCCTCCGAGAGACCGAAAGGCCGAGTCTCGCTGGCACATCCCCGGCGGGCCCATCGCCTCCATGCCGGGGGCAGGCATAGAGCACAAGCGGCCCCTCGGCCGCGCTCCGTCGGAAGCCATACACCCGCTCGAATTCCGAGGGCCGCAGGAGCCTCGCGCCTTTCGGGAATCGGCGATCCGCC
>CANGIH010000169.1 GCA_947453875.1 Planctomycetaceae bacterium
AGCCGCTTCATGGTCGAGGACTCCGAAGCATTCATCGCCTCGCTCCGCCGCTCCCCGCTGCCGACGGCGACGGTCGACCAGATCGAACGGCAGGGGAATGTCATGAACCAACTGCCGGTGCGGACGCAGGCCGCCGAGGAGTCGCTCCGTGGCCGGGAGGGGCTCGCCATCATCGACGACTATCGTGGGGTGCCGGTGCTCTCCTCCTACGGGCCGCTCGATCTCGACTCGATTCGCTGGGGGGTGATCGCCGAGATGGATGTCGCCGAGGCCCAAGCGCCGATCCGCGATTACGCCCGCCGGGCGGTGTTGGCGGGGACCGGTCTTGCCCTTGCGACCGCGATGCTCGCGCTGTTGAGCTCATGGCTGCTCGTCCGGCCGCTGCGGCAACTGGCCGACGCGGCGCGGAGGATCGGGGCGGGCGAATCGGGGGTGCGTGTCGACCTCGACACCAGGGACGAGTTCGGGGATCTCGCCCGCACCTTCAATCAGATGTCGGACAGCCTCGTTGACCAGCGAAGAGAACTCGAGGACAAGGCACGCGAGAATCAGGAACTGCTCCTCAACATCCTCCCCGCGGCAGCCGTGGCGCAGCGCCGCGACGGCGACGAGAAGGCCACCCGGCAGTTCGCCGACGTCACCGTTCTGGTGGCCGAGTTCGGCGGGCTCGACGACATGTCTGGCCCCGAGGCGGAGAGCCGGGCGATGGGGCTTGTCAGCGACCTCGTGGCGGCCTGCGACGATGCCGCCGAACGCTGTGGCGTGGAGAAGGTGCGGGCGGTGGGGACGGCCTATCTCGCGGTCTGCGGCCTGTCCATTCCCCGGCCCGACCACGCCGCCCGCGCGGTGCTTTTCGGGAAGGAGCTCTGCGGGCTCGTCGCCGACTTCAACCGGCAGCACGGCACGGGAGTGACTGTGTCGGTGGGGATCAATTCCGGGCCCGTCGTCGGCGGCGTGGTCGGGCGTCACAAGTTCCTCTACGACCTGTGGGGCGACACAGTGGCGATCGCCTCCCGGCTTGCCGCCCGCTCCACGCAGGCCGTGCAGGTGACCCAGCCGGTGCACGACCGTCTTGTCGATCTCCACCGGTTCGACGGCCCGCACGACGTCGAGGTGCGCGGCAAGGGAATGGTGAAGACATGGGCCCTGCATGACGAGCGTGGGTCATGATCGGATTGGTCGACGCCGTCGAAATGCCGCACTTGCCGCTGATGCCGGCGGCGATCCTCGCCGTCGGGTTTCCCCTGGCGCTCCTGATCGCCACCGAACTGCTCAATTCCGCCGTTCGCCGCGGCACGAGCCTCGCCCCGACCCTGCGGGTGGTGCGGAATCTCGTCCTCCCCGCACTGGCGGCGATGCTGTTTGTCACCGAGGTGTGGCAGGTCGGGCCCGAGGAGACCGCATCCCGCGTGGCGCGAACGGTGTTCTGGGTGTCGCTTCTTGTTGGCCTCCTCACGCTCACCAACGACTCGCTCTTTGGCGGCCAGAGCCGATCGGCGATGCGAGAGCGGGTCCCGAAGCTGTTCCGCGATCTTGTCCGGGGGACGCTCGTCGCCATCGGCGCGGCGTTGATCTACCAGCATGTCTGGCAGCAGGAGATCGGGGGAGCGCTGACGGCGCTCGGATTGGGAAGCATCGTGGTCGGCCTCGCGCTCCAGGAGCCGCTGGGCAACATCGTCTCCGGGCTGATGCTGCTCCTCGAGCGGCCGCTGGCCATCGGGGATTGGATCATCGCCGACGGCACGACAGGCAAGGTGATCGAGATCAACTGGAGGAGCGTCCACATCGAGTCGATCCTCCACGAGATGCGGATCATCCCCAACGTCGTGCTCTACAAGACCTCCTTCAGCAACCTCTCGCGGCCCACGCCGGCGCGAACCGACACCTACGACGTCGGGTTCTCGTATGACCATGCCCCGAACGATGTCAAGCAGGCAATGCTCGACATCCTCCGCACGACCAAGGGCGTGGTGGCCGCCCCCCCCCCGGAGGTCCATACGCTCAACTACGGTGACTTTTCGATCACCTACCGGATGTATTTCACCGTCGACAGGCACGAGAATCTGCTTCCCGTGCGCGACGCTATCCTGACGCGGATCTGGTATGCCGCGAAGCGGGAAGGACTCCAGATCCCCTTCCCGATCCAGATGCAGTACCGCCCCTACGAGTCGCCGTCGCCACGGCAACCGGGGGCCGTCGAGGTGCTCGAACGTTTCCCGCGTTACCGTCAGGTGAGGGAGGCGATGCTTCAGTCACTGGCGACCAGTCACGCCGCCGCCATCGCGGCCGGACAGCCGCCGCCCCCTCCGGAGGGAAGGGTCGTCGCCTATGCTGCCGGGGAGGAGATCCAGGCCCGGGGAGCCGCGGTCCATCGCTTCGGGCTGGTGGCTGAAGGGAGGGTGGAACTCCTCGCCCTCGATGCTGACGGCGCGGAGGTGGCGGTCGCGTCGCTCGGGCCGGGCGACTTCCATGGGGATGCTTCGGTGTCGACCGGGCGAGCCAGCGACTTCCGCGTCGTCGCCCGCACCGACGTCGTCGAAGTGTCGATCGACTCGCGGACGATGTCGGAATGGCTCAATGCGTCGAGCGGACTGGCAGCCGAGATCGGTGATACCTACGTCCAGCGCCGCAAGACGGCGCAGCGGCTGCGCGGCCAGCATGGCGGCGGTCCGCAGCAGCCCACGGCGTGAGGCCACGACGAAAAGTCAGGCGGGCCCTTCAAGCGATTCCCACCGCGTGAACGCCGTTTCGAGACGCGTCTGGAGGTCGTCGAGCCGGTTCTTGTCGCGGGCGAGAACGTCGCCCGGTTGGCGGTAGTAGTCGGGGGCCGCCATGGTCGCGTGGAGCGAGGCCATCTCCGTCTCGATGGATTCGATCTGGGCGGGCAGGGAGGCGAGTTCCTGCTGATCCTTGAACGACAGCTTCCGCTTTCGCGCGGGGACGCTGTCGGCGGGGGCCGGGGCGGCGCCACGTGTTTGTCCGGCCGACGCATCGCGTTGCTCACCGGCCCTTGCTGATGGGGGGCGCTGACGGACCCAGTCGGCGTAGCCGCCGGCATACTCCTTCACGTCGTAGCCAGCCTCCCCCGTCCGCGGTTCGAACACGAGCGTGCTGGTGACGACGTTGTCGAGGAATGCCCGATCATGGCTGACGACGAGCACCGTGCCGGCGAAATCGACGAGCCGCTCCTCGAGGAGTTCGAGCGTCTCGGCATCGAGGTCATTGGTGGGCTCGTCGAGGACGATGCAGTTGGCCGGCTTCGCGAACAGCTTCGCCAGAAGCACCCGATTGCGTTCCCCGCCGGAGAGAAACCTCACCTGCGTGCGGGCCCGTTCGGGTGTGAAGAGGAAGTCCTGGAGGTAGCCGAGGACATGCCGCGATTGCCCTCCCACCTTCACCGTGTCATAGCCATCGCCCACGTTGTCGGCCACGCTGGCGTCATCGTCGAGTTGGTCGCGAAGTTGATCGAAGTAGGCCACCAGGAGGTTCGTGCCGAGCCGTACCTTGCCGGCATCGGGCTGGAGACTGCCGAGGAGCACCCGGAGAAGCGTCGTCTTTCCCGCGCCGTTGGGGCCGATGATGCCGATTCGGTCACCGCGCGTCACCGTCGTCGAGACGTCGCGGAGCACGATCTTTTCCCCACGAGTCGCCGACACCCCCTGGAGTGCGGCCACCAGCGTGCCGCTGCGTTCCGCCTCCTGGATGAGGAGGTTCACCTTCCCGACCTGCTCGCGACGCTCACCTCGCTGTCGCCGCATCGCCTCGAGTGCTCGTACCCGCCCCTCATTGCGGGTCCGGCGGGCCTTGATCCCGGTGCGGATCCACACCTCTTCCTCGGCCAGTTTCTTGTCGAAGAGGGCGTTGTGCTTCTCCTCTGCAGCCAGTGACTCCTCCTTGCGCTGCAGGAAGGTGTCGTAGTCGCACGACCAGTCGAACACCCGTCCACGGTCGATCTCGAGGATCCGCGTGGCGAGCCTGCGGAGGAAAGCCCGGTCGTGGGTCACGAACAGGAGCGTGCCATCCCAGCGTCCGAGGAATTCTTCGAGCCAGCCGATCGCGTCGATGTCGAGATGGTTCGTCGGCTCGTCGAGAAGGAGCAGATCGGGGCCGGCGACGAGCGCCCGCGCCAGGAGCACGCGGCGTTTCATGCCGCTGGAGAGCGATTGGAAGGCCAGATCGCCGTCGATCCCCATGCGCGAGAGGATCTGGGCGACGGCATGCTCGCGCCGCCAGGCGGCGTCGTGCTCGTCGTCGGCTCGCCTCGCCGCGGCGGCCTCCGACCAACCCGTGGCGACCACATCCCGCACCGGCCCGACGATGTCCTGCGGCACATCCTGTTGGAGGTAGGAGACGACCGTGCCGGGGGCGAAGATCACCTCTCCGGAGTCGGGCTTGAGGTTGCCGCAGAGGAGCCGCATCAGCGACGTCTTACCGGCGCCGTTGCGGCCGAGGAGGCCGATCCGCTGTCCCGCCTCGACATGGCACTCGATGCCATCGAGGAGCGGGGGCCCGCGGAAGCCGAGATGAACGTCGCGGAGGGTAACGAGGGGCATGAAGGGAAACCAGGGTGAGTGGAGAGGGAGGGGGGAGTATACGGAGGCCTGCGGCGCGGCTGCGAACGCCAGCCCCCCTTTCCTGGCTTGCCTGGGCGGAAAAGCCTCCAGAATCGTCATCGCTTCTCCCGATCTCAACACGAAAGTGAGTCCCCGGCACGTTTCCAGATGACGCGTCCTTTCCGCGTGAGCCGCGTTCGTTTCCTCTTTTGGGGGGTGATGCTCGTGCTTGCGCTGCTGGCGCCGGGCGCCCCTGCCCCAGCGCAGAATCTCCTCGCAGTCGCGGGAGCGGGCCCTGAAGAGCCATTCGACACGACGCCCGCCGATCGTCCGACAAGCGTCCCGTTGCCAGATCGTTCTCCAGCCGAGCCCTCGCCGGAACCGGGGAGATTCCCAGACGGGGAAGCGGGAGTCGCCCTCTTTCCCGAAGGGATGGAGTGGGGGGATGAGCCGATCGATGCGGTGCAGTATGTCGAGGAATCGACGCGGACGGTCCTGCCGTCGGCCGACGGTCGCGGCGCGCTCGACGAGGAGATCGACCGCCAAATCGAAGCCCGCCTCGCCGGCATTCCCCGGCCCCGCTACATGCCGGCCACCGACTTCGCCCCGCCGCACGGCCTCCTTCTCTATCGGGAGGACAAGCGGAAGGGGGATTTCCCCTTCGCGCTGGCGGTGAGCGGCTTCCTTCAGCTTCGCTGGCTCGAGTTCGCCCGTGGGGCGACGAGTTGGACCAATGCCGCCGGGACGGAACTCCCCATCTCCAACATCGACGCGATCAGCCTCAACCGCTACCTGCTCATGTTCTCGGGCCACGTCGTCGACGAGCGTCTCGTGTACGCCTTCGCCCTGTTCGGCACCTCGAACAACGGCGTCAACACCGGCCTCGCCCCGCTCGGGCTGGCGGGCTGGAAGTTCGGTCCGGGGGCGACGGTGGGCCTGGGGGTGTCGATGCTGCCCGGCTCGCGCGAGTTCCTCGACGGCTCTCCCTGGACGATCGGCGTCGACCGGAGCATGGCCAACACCTTCTTCCGCCCCGGTGTCAGCCCCGGCGCCGCGGCCCTGGGAACCCTCGCCGAAGGGACGTTGCATTATCAGGCGGGGGTCTACAACTCGATCGATGCCGGAGGTGCCAACGTTCTCCTCCGACGCGGTACGAGCATGGCCTGGGTGGGGAACGTGTGGTGGGAGCCGCTGGGGAAGTTCGGCCTCGGCTATTCCGACATGGAGCATCATGCCGATCCGGCGATCCGCGTCGGCACCTCGGGCGCCTTCGCACCCAACACCCGCGCGCTCCCCGTGCCAGGGTTCAATCCCGAAAACACGATCGTCCGCCTCTCCGACGGCACCCCGCTTGCCACCAAGGGGGCCCTCGTGCCCGGCGCCACCGTCGATGCCTTCGACTACCGTCTGGCGACGGTCGACGCTGGCTGGAAATGGCGTGGCG
>CANGIH010000170.1 GCA_947453875.1 Planctomycetaceae bacterium
ACGGCACCATCTCGCGGAGCGGGAGCCCCTTCCGCTCGAACTTGGGAATGAAGTGCCAGCCGACGCGGCCGGCATCCTCCCAGGGCTTGAGCGCCCGGGCCTTCTGCTCGGGGGCGAGCGTGGCAAGCCAGACGTTGGCCGCCTGCACCATGGCGCCGCCGGCCGGGACGCCCGCGCGGGCGGGAGTCGACGACAGGCCGGCGGCGACGATCGCCATGAAAACCGGGAGAGCCAGGAGCGGGGCAGCGAGGCTGTGGAAGGGGCGGAAGGTCATCGACGGCTCCGGGGCGGTGTCGTGGGACGGCATGGGCAAGCCGGGCGCGGCTGTCGGCTCGCAAGAGCCCCCCGTCCCGGCCCTTGAAAATACCCGCCCGCCCCGGCCACCGACACCCCCGTCCTGCCAGGGCGTCACTCGTGCCGGTTCGGGTCGCGGTCGTGGTGGGCCTGGTCGACGTGGACATGGACCTCCGGGTGGAGTGCGAAATACTGCTCCCACGCCTCGTCGGAGATCCCGGCACCGTCGAGGTAGAGATTCCAGAGGCCGTCGTAACGGGCGATCCCTTCGAGCCCCGCATCGCCGAGCGGCACATCGATGAGGTGGAGCGAGCGGAGGGCAGGGAATTGGAGGAGCGTCATCCCCAATTCGGCCCCCCCCTTCCCCTCGGGGCACAGGTCGTGGCTCCCGAGCCGCAGGCTCTTGAGCCGGGGCAATTCGGCAAGCGCCGCGAGCCCCACCAGCGTGCACCGCGCCTGCGGGATGTTGATGTCGCGGAGGGTGTGGCAGGCGGCGAGGTGCTTGAAGCCTTCGTCACCGAGGGGGGACTCCCGCAGCACGAGCCGCTCGAGCCGCGACAGGCGCGAAAGGAGGACGGCTTTCGCATCGTCAGCCACCCCCTCTTGGAGATCGAGGGTTGAAAGCGACTCGAGGCCCGCGATCTCCTTCCACTCCTCCTCGATGAGCGCTCGATCCGTCACACGGATCCGTGACGACGCCCCGGCGCGAACTGCCGCGGCCTGCTCGGCAAAGGTGGCCTCGGCAGCCGGCACCGGCACTGCTGCACAAACCAGCCACAGCAGGATCACGAGGATGCCCGTGATCGGGTGGGGGCAGATGCTCATGGAGGCGACTCGCACAATCGGTTCACCCGGATGGCTGGCAGGGTGATCCACGGGCAGCATGACGCCGCAGCAGCGGGCCCCTGACACTGAGAGCCTACTCGGCAGCCGCCAAGCCCGACATGGCAGTGCATTCATGCACCTCGTCGGCGCCTCCGACCGCGATCATCGAGGGCCGATGATCGCCTGGATGAGGCCGGCCACCATCAACAGCACAGGGATCGGCATCACGCAGATGACCGCAGTGGCGGCACCGCGCTGGAGGAGGTCGAGGAGCGTTGGAGAGCGTCGCCAGGGAAGGATCGCCGAGAAGAGCGCACAGCCGGCCACGACGACGGGAAACAACACGAACTCATCGCGGCCGGCAAGCGCCCACTCGGCCAGCTTGGGGGCACTCATTCCCCACGCCACGGTGGAGAGACAGCCGACGCTCCGAAGCGGCGCCCGGTACCACGATGCCTTCACCACCGCCACCACGGCTGCCACGAGAACCAACCACCAGATGTGGAACCAGGCGAAGTCGGCGCCATTTGGAAGGGCCAGACCGATCATCGCGAGCGTTCCAGTCGTGAAAAGCACCATCGCTTCCCTCCTCCGGACTAACCGCACGCCCCCCTGGGTGGTAACTGACCCTCACGCCAGGACCTCACGGATCGGTTCGACATGCTCGACGCCGACGAGCTTCTGATCGAGGCCGCCGAAGAAGTAGGAGAGCCGGTTGGGATCGAGGCCGAGGCAATGGAGCACGGTGGCGTGGAGGCTCTTGACGTGGAAGCCGGTGCGGCCGTCGTGCTCGGGCAGAATCGCCGCTGAGCCGAGCTCGTCGGTCTCCCCCACGCTCACCCCTCCCTTGATGCCGCCACCGGCCATCCACATCGTGAAGCCGTAGGCGTTGTGATCGCGGCCTGTCCCCTCGGCGTATTCCGCCGTCGGCTGCCGGCCGAACTCACCCCCCCAGACGACGAGCGTGCTGTCGAGGAGCCCGGAGCGTTTGAGGTCCTCGAGGAGCGCCGCGATCGGCTGATCGGTGTTACCGGCGTGGAAGTTGTGGTTCTTCTCGAGATCCCCGTGGGCATCCCAGTTGTCGTCGTTGTGGGCGCCGCCGGAATAGAGCTGCACGAAGCGCACGCCGCGCTCGACGAGCCGCCGGGCAAGGAGGCAGCGGCGACCGAAGTCGGCGGTGCGCGGGTTGTCGAGGCCGTAGAGGGCCTGCGTCTCGGCTGTCTCCCGCGCGAGGTCGACCGCCTCCGGGGCATGCTCCTGCATCTTCCAGGCGAGCTCGTAGGTGGCGATCCGGGCGGCGAGCTCCGAGTTGTCGCCGCGCGAAAGCAGATGGGCGCTGTTCTCGGTGCGGAGCGCGTCGAGGAGCGCCCGCTGGCTCTCGAGCGACATGTCGTCAGGGGGGGCGAGGTCGAGGATCGGCGCCCCCTTCGAGCGGAGCAGCGTCCCCTGATAGGTCGCCGGCATGTAGCCGCTCGACCAGTTCTTGGCGCCGGAGATCGGCCCGCCGGTGGGGTCGAGCATGACGACGAAGCCGGGGAGATTCTCGTTGACGCTTCCCAAGCCGTAGTTGACCCACGACCCGAGGCAGGGGGATCCCGACTGAATCTTGCCCGAGTTCATCTGGAGCATCGCCGAGCCATGGATCGGCGAGTCGGCCGTCATCGAATGGAGGAAGGCGATATCGTCGACATGCTTCGAGAGATGCGGAAAGAGGTCCGAGACCATCTTGCCGCACTCCCCTTGAGGCGAGAACTTCCACTTCGGCCCCACGACCCTTCCCTGACTCTTCTCGCCGCCGCGTCCCTTCGTCTTCACCTCGATCGTCTGGCCGTCGAGGTCGTAGAGCTTCGGCTTGTAATCGAAGGTGTCGACGTGGCTCGGGCCGCCGTACATGAAGAGGAAGATCACGCTCTTCGCCTTGGGGGCGAAGTGGGGGAGCTTCGCCGCGAGCGGATTGGCCCAGGCCTGCACGCCGTCGGCGGCCCGGGTCTGCCCGGCGAAGAAACCCCCGTCGAGGAGCCCCGAGAGCGCAAGCCCCGTGAACGAGGCCCCCGCCTCCCAGAAGAACTCGCGGCGGGTGCGGCGGCAGAAGCCAGCGCGGGAATCGTGGTGATGCGTCATGGCTTGATGCCCCGTCAGTCGAGGTAGGCGAATTCGTTCGTATTGAGGAGCATGAGGCAGAAGAGCTCGAGCGCACGGCCCGGGCCGACGCCGTCGGTGTCCTCGAGCGTGTCGATGAGGGCCACGCCGCGGGCCAATTCTTCGGCATTCGGATCTCGGACGAGAGCCACCTGGTAGGCCCGGCGGATCTCGGCCGCGACATCGGCGGCATCACGCCCCCCCGCCTCGCGCCTCACCCGGGCGGCGAACACCTTCGCCTGCTTCTGGAGGAACTCGCCGTTCATCATCCCCAGGGCCTGCGTCGGCTGCGTCGTCACGAACCGCACCGGGCAGGCGGAATCGGTGTCGGCCATGTCGAAATCGGCGAGGATCGGCGTGAGGAGCGATCGCTTCACCTTGATGTAAATCGAGCGGCGCGCCTGCTCCTCCTCCGACACCTTCCCCCAGCCGCTTCCAGGCACCGATTGGCCGGCAAGGATCTCCTTGGGGATGTCGACGGTCACGCCGGGGCCTCCCATCTTCGGATTGAAGGCGCCACTCGCGACATGGATCGAATCGCGGATCTCCTCGGCCGTGAGCCGCCGCATGTCGAACCGCCAGAAGGAGTCGTTGAGCGGATCGACGGCGAGGGCGTCGGGATTGGCGGCGGCACTCGCCCGGTAGGCCCGCGAGAGCATGATCTTCCGATGGAGCGACTTCAGCCGCCAGCCACCGTCGACGAGCTCGGCGGCGAGCCAGTCGAGCAGTTCAGGATGCGTGGGGGGATCCCCCATGAGGCCGAAGTTGCTCGCCGATCGGACGATGCCGCGGCCGAAGTGATACTGCCACACCCGATTGGCAAGCACCCGCGCCGTGAGGGGATTTTCCGGGGAAACGATCCACTTTGCCAGCGCCGTCCGCCGGCCGCTCGACGTGGCGCCCGCGGCCGGCGCCGGGATCGCGGGCGCGGGAGCCCGGAGAATCCGCGGAAACGAAGGCTCGACCCTATTCTCCGGCTTCGTCTCGGCGTGCGGATTGCCCCGGTAGAGGATGAACGTTTCCGGGGCCTCCGGGCCGTGCTCGGAGATGACCAGCGCCTTCTCCACCGGCACCTGCTCGCGCTTGAGGGCCTCGAGGGCCGCGAACTTGGCGTCGTACTCCTTCTTTCCCTCCGCCCCGAGGATCCGTTCCCCTTCGGCGGCGATCGCGGCGGCGAGATCGTTCCCCTTCCGGCCACGCCGCTTCGCCTGCACCGAGAGGGGGCGAGGCACGGCTCCCGGCGCTGACCAGGCAAGGACGAGCCCCTTGTCGCCGTGCGGGCTCTGGAAATAGTCGATCCGCAGCGGCACGCGCCCCGCCTCGAGCGTCACCGTCGCCGTCCGCGGGCTCCCCACGCCATGGATCCCGTCGTATTCCAGAATTGTGCGGTCGCCGAGGGTGAGCCGTGACCCGTCGTCGGAATCGAGGGTGAAGGTGTATTCGCCGGCGGCGGGCACTTTCAGGAATCCGGTGAACACATAACCGAACGATGCCGGCCGCAGCGACGGCGCGATGCCGATGTCGAGGAGATTCCCGGGCACGGCCCCGGTGTCCTCGGCCTTGAGCTGGTCGAAGTCGGGGAGCGTCTCCCAGCTGTCGCGGTAGAAGCGGAATTGGAGTTCATCGAGGTCGCTCGCCTCCACGCCGTCGCCGGCGAGCTTCTCGTACTCGGTCCGAAAGCGGGTCTCGATCGCCGAGAGCTCCTGCTGCGCCGCGTCACGACGGCGGGTGAGCTCGGCCACGGCCGTGTCGTAGCCGGCCTTCGCCTCGGCATCGGCGAACAGCGGCCGTTCGACGGCTTCGCCGCCGTTCCCCATCGGTGTCACGTTCATGAAGAACGACAGCAGGCCGTAATAGTCCTTCTGCGGCAACGGATCGATCTTGTGGTCGTGGCAGCGGGCACAGTTGACGGTGAGCCCGAGGAACGTCTGGCCGGTGGTGGCGACGAGATCGTCAAGCCAGTCGTAGCGGGCCTGGAGCCGGTCGGCAGGTTCGTCGTCCCAGAGGCCGAGGCGGTGGTAGCCGGTGGCGACAAAATCGTCGGGGGAAGGATCGGGGATCTCGTCGCCGGCAAGTTGCTGAATCGTGAACCGATCGAACGGCGTGTCGTCGTTGAAGGCCCGGATCACGTAGTCGCGGTAGCGCCAGGCATGGGGCTTGTCGCCGTCGCGCTCGAAGGAGTTCGTCTCTGCATAGCGCACCAGATCGAGCCAGTGCCGCCCCCACTTCTCGCCGTAATGGGGCGAGGCGAGCAGCCGGTCGACGACACGCTCAAACGCCCTGGGGCTGTCATCGGCGATGAAGCTCTTCATGTCGGCCTCAGTCGGCGGCAAACCGGTGAGGTCGTACGTGGCGCGCCGCAGCAGCGTCTGCTTGTCGGCAAGCGTTGCAGCAGCGAGCCCCTTCTTGGCGAGCCCTTCGAGGATGAAGGCATCGATGTCGGTGGCCGGAATTCCGTCATCCGGGACGGCCGCGGGATCGATCGCCGGCACCGGCGGCCGGCCCGGCGAGCGAAACGCCCAGTGTTCCTTCCACTCCGCACCCTCACCGATCCAGGCACGCAGCGACGCCACCTGGGCCGGGGTGAGCCGCGGGCCTTCGGGGGGCATCCGCAGGTCGGGGTCTTCAGAGGTGATCCGCTCGAGGATCAAGCTCGTGTCGATCTGCCCCGGAACGACGGCCCGGCCCCCGGAGGGGAGCACGCCGGTCGCTCCGTCGGCGGAGTC
>CANGIH010000171.1 GCA_947453875.1 Planctomycetaceae bacterium
GGGCTGTTCGGCAGCCTCCGGTGGATCACCCAGCCATGACAAGCACTCAGGACCAGGCCCGGCCGAGGCCTTCGATCATTGCCTTCGTGTTGGCCGTGATCACCGCGGCCCTGGGGGCCCTGTGGGCCCAGCCCCCTTCGCCGGCCACGTCGGCCGAGCCCCACGCCTTCGTTCATCCGGGGGGCGTCGTCGGGCAGGCGGAGATCGACTTCGTCAGGGCGAAGATCGCCGCGGGAGAGGAGCCGTGGATGAGTGCCCTGGCCAAACTCCGCGGATTGGCCAACGGAGAGGGGTTCCCCACGGCGCCGGCCGGCGAGGCGGATCAGAAGGAACATGCCCGGCAGGCGTATGCCAACGCCCTTCTCTGGGCGACCATCGGCGACGAGGCGGCGGCCCGACGGGCGATCGCGATCCTGAATGTGTGGGGAAAGACGTTTGCTGGCTACGTGCCGGCCGAGGGGCAGAATCTCCTCGTCGCCGGCTGGATCGGCGCGCTGCTTGGTCCGGCGGCCGAGCTTCTCCGCGACCATCCCGACTGGAAGCCGGCCGACCGGGAGCGCGTGAAGGGGATGTTCACAACGGCCTTCGCCCCGGCGCTCGAGCGGATGAGCGAATGGAACGGCAACGTCGATCTCACGCAGATCGACGCCCTGATGAATATCGCCGTCTTCTGCGAGGACGAGCGCCTGTTCACACTCGGCCTGCAACGCCTCCGCCGGCGCAATCCCGCCTACTATTATCTGGCCACCGATCCGGTGCAGTCGCGGGCGATCGCGGGGGACGGCGACGACATCCCGGCATTCTGGAGCCGACCTGCGACGTGGAGAGACGGACTCACGCAGGAATCGTGCCGCGATAACGGTCACCATGCCCAGTACGGGCTCGCATCGACGCTCCATGCCGCCGAGGTCGCCTGGCAGCAGGGGGTCGATGTCTATTCCGAAGAACGGGAGCGGTATGTGTCGGCGATGGAGTTGCTGGCCCGCCAACTGCTCGAAGGCTCGATGCAGGGTTGCTGCGGGGCGGAGCGTGACGCCGCGACCGTCGACCTCTACGACACCTTTTCAGTCGGCTACAACCACTACCATCACCGCCAGGGAATCGAACTCCCATACACCCAGAGGCTGCTCAAGGAATCCATCCGGCGGGGAACGCAGTCCGACTGGAACATCTTTTTCGAGACGTTCACCCACGGGCGTTGACCGAGGCCCCTGCCGGATGAGGCCGGACGGCGGGGGCGGATTGGCGCACAATTGACCCATCGGGAAGGTTCCCGGAGGATGAACCGGTTCAACGGCTGCCGCGGACAGGCTGCGATCCCGCCGATTCCCTTCTTCAAGAGGACTGCCATGCGACTCCTTCTCCTGGTGTCGGCGTTTATGCTTGCATCCGCCCTTCCCGCCGGCGTGTTCGCCCAAGGGGCAAGTGACGAGCGACTGCTCGCCGAACTGACGGCGCTCGAGCGGGCCAGTTGGGAAGCCACGCTCAAGGACGACAAGGAGTTCTTCCGCACCTACATGGCGCCGGAGTTCAAGGGCTTCTTCGCCGATGGCACGGTCGCCGGCAGGGAGGAATTCATCCGCAACATGGACGACTTCCACCTCGTCAAATACTCGATGGGCGAGGTGAGCATGCTGCGGATCAACGAGAACGCCGTGATGGTGCTCTACCGGGCCGGATTCGAGGGGTTGCACAAGGGCAAACCGCTCGCGCAGAGCGGGGTCGAATCTTCGTCGCTCTATGTTCGCCGCGATGGAAAGTGGCTCGAAATCTTCTACCAGGAGACGGCCACGCCTCCCGCTGCCCCAGAGTCCAAGTGACCGCACCTTTCACCAGACGTGACGCCGAGAAGTCACCCCGAGCACTCAAGCCGAGGATTGCCGCCATGGACCGTCGCCGCTTTCTCGGCATGTCGCCGATTGTTGGGGCCGGCCTCGTCCGGGCTCTCTCCGTGGGGGCCTACTCCGCCCCCGCCCGTGCCGACGAGGTCCAGAAGCGACTCGGTGATCTCCTCATCCATCGTCCACAGAGCGACCGCTACGAGATCCGCTTCACGCCGGGGCGGGATCGTCCGGTGCGTCTGCTGCAGGTCACCGACACCCATTTTCATCCCTCGGACACGACCGATCGCACTGCGGCGGTCATCCGCGGCCTCGTGGAGCGCGAGAAGCCCGACCTCGTGATCCACACCGGCGACTTCGTCAACAACGATGCCCGTGGGGCGGTGGAGTGGAAGGGGCTCGACATCATGAACGAGCTGCCCGCCCCCTGGACGCTCTGTTTCGGAAATCACGACTACCCGGTCAACAACGGCGAGGGATCGCTGTCGCTCGCGGAGATCAATGGCCGCATCGCCCACGGTCTTCAAGGGCATGCCGATGCACCGACCGGCAGGAACTACTGCTTCCGCTACGATCTTCTCCCTGGCGACGGGGTGAAGCCGGCGGCGAGCCTGTTCTTCTTCCAGGTTGGTTATGCCGAGGGGGATCGGAAGATCTCGCCATCGCAGCTCGATTGGTTCGACAGGCAGATGGCGGCCGACGAGGATCGCGAGATCGACGCGCCGATCACCGTCTTCGTACACATCCCGCTCATCGAATACGACAAGCTGTTCACCGCCGGAACAGCCAAGGGGCGGAAACAGGAAAATGTCTGCTTCGACAGCGATACGGGAGAGTCGTTCAGCCGGTTCTCCGGATCGAATCGCGTGGTCGGTGTGTTTTGCGGTCACGACCACGTCAATAATTACCATGGCGATTGGGAGGGAACGGATCTCGTCTACGGCCGGGTGACCGGTTGGGGCGGGTACGGTCCGCCCGAGTGGCAGCGTGGCGGTCGGCTCATCGAGATCGATCTCGCCACGCCGAGCCCCGCTTCCGGACACCGCGAGGTCTTCTGATGACGGCGGGAGCGTCACGACCGGCCTGGATCGACAAGCTCCTCGAGCCGGCGGCGTATCCCCATCCGGTCGGCCCCATCAAGCTGATCGAGACGCACATCTCCTGGGTGTTTCTCACCGGCCCCTTCGCTTACAAGGTGAAGAAAGCGTGCAAGCTCGAGTTTCTCGACTTCTCCACCCTCGATCTGCGGCGGCACTACTGCGAGGAAGAGGTGCGTCTCAACCGTCGCTTTGCGCCGGGGCTTTACCTCGATGCGGTGCCGATCGGCGGCACGCCTACCGCCCCGCGTGTCGGTGCTCCGGGAGTTCCGCTCGAGTGGGCGGTGAAGCTCGTGCAGTTCGACGAGGCCGACCGGTTGGATATCCGCTTCGAGGCCGGAAGGATCGACGCCGCCGATTGCCGCCGGCTCGGAGTGGCGATCGCCGATATCCAGGCGGGGCAGCCAATCGCGGACCCGGCGAGCGGGCATGGCACGTCCGAGCGGATCCGGGCCGTCATCCGCATGAATCTCGACGAGATTCGCCACCACCGCCCCGACGCTGCCCCCCGAGCCGACCGCATCGGAGTCTGGCTCGAGCAACGCCTCGCCGGCGCTGCCGACGCGTTCCAGCGAAGAATCGAGGAGGGGCGGATCCGTGAGTGCCACGGCGACCTCCATCTTGCCAACCTCGTCCTCCTCGACGGGCAGCCGGTCGCCTTCGATTCGATCGAGTTCAATCCAGCCCTGCGGTGGATCGACGTCGCCAGCGACATCGCCTTCCTGTCGATGGATTTCGAGAGCCGTGGCCGGGCCGATCTCGCCGCCCAGGCGACCAGCGCCTGGATGGAGGCCGCCGATGACCCTGCTGCGGCGGCCGTCCTTCCCGTTCACCGGGTGGCACGGGCGGTCGTCCGCGCTGCGGTGGCCGCGATCCGCTCAACCCAGGAGGATTGCTCGGCGGAAACCTCGGCTGCCGCGCGGAACGAGTGTGATCGCTACCTCGATCTTGCCTCCCGTCTGGCAACTTCCCCTCCGGCCTTGCTCCTGGTGACGACCGGCGTGTCGGGATCGGGAAAGACGACGCTGGCAGGAGAGTGCACCGGTATCTTCCAAGCGATGCGGCTGCGGAGCGACGTCGAGAGAAAGCGGCTGTTCTCGATGGCCTCAACCGAGCGCCCGGCCGATGATCGCATCGCCCGGGCGCTCTACTCGGAGCAGACGACGCGGCAGGTCTATGCCCGCCTGGCGTCGCTCGCCCGCGGACTGCTCGAGGCCGGGGCGAGCGTCGTCATCGACGCCACCTGCAATGCCCGCTGGCAGCGTGACATTTTCGCGGACGTGGCCCGCGAGACCGGGTCGCGTCTCGTCTGGCTCGACATCGATCTCCCCGCCGAGGTCCTCCGCGAACGCGTCGCAGCCCGCGCCGCACTCGGAAGCGATCCCTCCGATGCCACCCCCGACACGGTTCTCGCCCAACTTGCGGCCCGGGAGCCGATCACCGCCGCCGAACTGGCATCCTCCGCGATTCTTCCCCCTCCCCTTCATGTCCGCTGCGGTGTCGACGACCTCGCCTCGCCGGCGAGATTTCTCGGCTCGCTCGCCCCCCGGCTGCGCGCCAATCCCTTCGCGGAGAGACCGTCTTGAGTGCATCTGCGAGCGTTGATTGGCAGAGCGCCGCGGAATCGCCCGACGCTGTGGTGTCGCGGATCGAGAGCGGCATGAATGTCTTCATCCATGGTGCGGCGGCAACACCGACCGCGCTCCTGGAGGCCCTCTGTCGGCGGACCGATCTGGTCGACGTGCGTCTCTGGCATCTCCACCTCGAGGGGAACGTCCCGTTCGCGGCCGATGGTTGCGGCGGAAGATTCCGCTCGGTCTCGCTGTTCACCGGCGGCAGCCTGCGTGACGCCGTCGACCGGGGGACCGCCGATTTCGTCCCGATTTTCCTCTCGGATATCCCGGCCCTGTTCACGAGCGGGCAGGTACGCCTCGATGCCGCGATCGTGCAACTCTCCCCGCCCGATCGTCATGGCCAGTGCACGCTCGGCACGAGTGTCGATGCAGCCCGGGCGGCGGTCGACTGCGGAGGGATCGTCCTCGCCGAGATCAACGATCGCATGCCGCGGACGCACGGTCACTCCGGGCTGGCATGGAAGGCGATCGGAGCCTTTTGTCGGAGCGATCGCCCGCTGCCGCAGCGCGAGCAGGAGGCGGTCGGATCGGCGGTCATCGACGCGATCGGTGCTCATGTTGCGGACCTCGTCGAAGACAGAGCCTGCCTCCAGTTGGGCATCGGCGCGATCCCGGACGCCGTCCTCCAGCGACTCGGCAATAGGCAGGATCTCGGCATCCACACCGAGATGTTCTCCGACAACCTCGTGCCGCTCGTGGAGGCCGGCGTGATCACCAACCGTGCGAAGGCGATCCATCCGGGGCGGATCGTCACGAGTTTTGTCGCCGGCTCGAAACGGCTGTTCGACTTCGTGGACGATAACGCGCTGGTGGAATTCCACCCCTGTGACCGGACGAACGACACGCTCGCGATCCGGAAGATCGATCAGATGACGGCGATCAACTCGGCGATCCAGATCGATCTCACCGGGCAGGTCTGCGCCGACTCGATCGGCCATCGGATCCACTCCGGCATCGGCGGCCAGATGGATTTCATGCGCGGTGCGGCCATGAGCCGGGGCGGCCGGCCGATCATCGCGCTCCCGTCGACAGCCGCCGGGGGAACGATTTCCAGGATCGTTCCCGAATTGAACGCCGGCGCCGGAGTCGTCACGACCCGCGGCCATGTCCACTGGGTGGTGACGGAGTACGGGGCGGTGAATCTCCATGGCAAGACACTCGCTGAGCGCGGACGGCTCCTCGTCTCAATTGCCCATCCTGATTTTCGCGGCGGTCTTGTCGAGAAGCTCAAGGGCCTGAGGCGCTTTGTGTGATCGAATCGACTCCAGAAATTCCCAGGTGTTGCGGAGGTGTCGGCCGCGGCATCGGGCATTCGTGCACACGATCCACAGCCTTCTGCGGCGGGGAATCGCCGTTCGGATCGGA
>CANGIH010000172.1 GCA_947453875.1 Planctomycetaceae bacterium
GCTTGTCCGGGCACCCGAGATCAATCGGGTGGTGTCGGCCATCGTCGGTGCGGCGGGCTTGAGGAGTACCTGGGCGGCACTCGACGCCGGCAAGACGGTGGCCCTTGCCAACAAGGAAACGCTCGTCATGGCCGGGCCGCTCGTGATGCGGCTGGCCGCCGAGCGCGGCGCGACGCTTCTTCCGGTCGACAGCGAGCATTCGGCGATCCACCAGGCCCTCCGCTCGGGCACGCCTGACGAGGTGGTGCGGGTGATCCTCACCGCCAGCGGGGGGCCGTTCCGCACCCGCTCCCAGGAGTCGCTCGGGGCCGTCACGCCGCAGGAAGCGCTCCGCCATCCCACCTGGTCGATGGGACCGAAGATCACGATCGACTCGGCCACGATGATGAACAAGGCGCTCGAGCTCATCGAGGCCCGTTGGCTGTTCGACCTTCCGGGAGAGAAGCTCGCCGTCGTCATTCATCCCCAGTCGGTGGTCCACTCGATGGTGGAATTCGTCGATGGATCGGTGCTCGCGCAGTTGAGCCCTCCTGACATGAAGCTCCCCATCCAGTACGCCCTCTCCCATCCGAGCCGGCACGACGGCCCAGCCCGGCGGCTCGACTTTGCCGCGCAGCTGCGCCTCGACTTCGAGCCCCCCGATCCGGAGCGTTTCCCGGCCGTCAGGCTCGGGCACGAGGCGGCCACCCGGGGGGGGACGTGCGGGGCGGTGCTCAACGCCGCCAATGAGGAGGCGGTGAAGCGGTTCCTCGCCGGGGGAATGCGGTTCACGGAAATCGCGGAGGTGTGTGCCCGGGTTCTCGACGGGCATGCGTACCAGGCCGAGCCGTCGCTCGACGACATCCGTCGACTCGATGGCTGGGCCAGACAGGAGGTCCTGACGTGGGCGAGTGCGTGACGGCTGCGGTGGTCGTGGGAAACGGCCTGCCGATGGCCGGGCTGTTGGCGGCGGGCGGATGGCTGGCCTGGTTCTCGCAGCCATCGAATTGGCTGACGGTGCTCCAGGTCGCTGGTGGCCTGGGGTTCGTGATCTTCGTCCACGAACTCGGCCACTTCCTCGTCGCCAAGGCGTGCGGAGTGAAGTGCGAGAAATTCTTCCTCGGCTTCGATGTCGGCGGGCTCAAGCTCTGCAGCTTCAAGTGGGGCGAGACGGAATATGGCATCGGCGCGCTCCCGCTCGGGGGCTACGTGAAGATGCTCGGCCAGGATGACAATCCCGGCGCCGCCTCCTCCGAGGCGCATCGGGCACGGCTCTCCGGGGATCTCCCTCCCGAGCCGACCGATGCCCCGCACGCCCCCTGGGATCCGCGCAGTTTCCCCGCCCAGTCGGTGCCGGAACGGATGGCGATCATCTCCGCCGGCGTGATCATGAACGTGATCTTCGCCGTGCTGATGGCGTCATGGGCCTTTGGGCTGGGGATCCGCGAACTGACCTGTGAGGTGTCGGGCGTGAGGCCGGGGGGGGCCGCATGGCGGGCCGGCCTGCGAACCGGCGATGAGATCACCGCGATCGGTGACCGGAAGGAACCGATCTTCACTGATCTTCAGAAGGGGGTCGCGCTCGGTGACGTGTCTCGCGGGGTCGACTTCACGATCCACCGCCCCGGCGACGGCACCACGCGCACCGTCAAGCTCCACCCCGACACCGACCTCGGAGCACCCACTGTCGGGATCACGAGCCCCTACTCACTCACCCTTCCCGCCGAACTCGCCGTGGGACTTCCGGGTGCCGCCGGACGGACCGAGCCGCCGCTTGCGCCCGGGGACACGATCTCCGCCGTCGATGGCCGGCCGGTGTCTAGCTACGCCGAACTCCTCGCGGCGCTTGCCGCCGCCGAGGATGCGGCGGTCACGCTCACCGTTGAACGGAAGGAGAAGGGGGAGGCGACCCCGAAGTCGGTCGCCATCACGCTCCCTCCCCAACCGCGTCGTGGCCTCGGTCTTGCGATGGAGGCCGGGCCAGTCAAGGCCGTGCAGCATGATTCCCCCGCGGCCGCCGCGGGCCTGCGCATCGGCGACCGCCTGCTGGCTGTCGACGGAGTACCTGCCGGTGATCCGCTCACGCTCGACGACCGGCTCCGCGGTCGGGTCGGGACGCCGGTCAAGGTTGTGGTCGAACGGGCCGGTGTCGACGAGGAATTGACGGTCACGCCCCGGGGCGTGACCTGGATCGACGAGGCGCGGATGCGCTCGACGCCCGCGTCGGTCTCGACGCTCGGACTGGCGGTGCCGGTGGGGACGGCCGTCGCGGCGGTCGAACCGGGGGGGCCTGCCGATCGGGCAGGCATCGTGGCCGGAGATCGTGTCCGCCGGGTGGCATTCATCGAACCGGGAGATGCCACGAAGGAGGGGCCGCAGGGCACCGACCTCGCCGACGATGCCTCCGATTGGCCCTCGGTGAGCAGCGCCGTGCAATCGCTCGCCCCCGGGGCGGTCGTCCGCCTCGTGGTCGAGTCGGCGGCGGGTGAGCGGAGGGAGCTCGACCTCGAGCCGGTCGACATGGCGGGAGGGTTCGACCTCGACCGCGGGCTGGTGTTCGCGCCGGTCTACCGGACCGTCCGTGCCGGATCGATCGGTGGGGCCTTCAAGCGTGGTCTGGCGCTGGTGGCCGATGACCTGTCGATGGTCTATCGATTCCTCCACAAGCTCACGAGCAACCAGATCAGCCCCCGCCTCCTAGGGGGGCCAATCGAGATCGCCAAGCAGGCCGGGAAGTCCGCCGAGGAGGGATTCAGCCGGCTGCTCCTGTTTCTCACGATGCTCAGCGCGAATCTGGCGGTGGTGAATTTTCTCCCCATCCCCGTCCTCGACGGCGGGCATATGGTTTTCTTGGTGTACGAATGGCTGCGGGGCAAGCCCCCGAGCGAGGGTATCGTGGTGGCGCTGAGTTACCTCGGCCTGATCCTCATCCTCTCGCTGATGCTGTTCGTGTTCGGGCTCGACCTCGGGTTGATCCCGCGGCACTGACTTGCGGCTTCATCCCGGGCCGTGGGTCGTTCAACCCGACCGGGATGGAGTCGTTTCACGTGCCCAATACGCTGCCGCTCGGATCGATCTCCCCCGCCGTCCCCTTTCCCCCCCCGGGCATCCGTTGGGTGGTCTTCGACGTTGTCGGCACGCTCGTCGAGCCATGGCCTGCCGTGCCGATCGCCTACCAGCGTGCGGCCGCCCGCGAGGGGATCGAGGCAGGCCCCGACGATCTGCGGCAGCGGTTCGCCGCGGCGTGGAGGCGTCAGGAACTGATCGACGCCGCCGCCCCGATCCCCTTCGCCACCAGCCGCGCCCGCGAGGCTGGACGCTGGCGGGGGATCGTCCACGAGGTGTTCGCCGATGCCGCACCGGAGCCGGTGCGGGAGCGGGTGTTCGCCGATCTGTGGCAGCACTTCGCCGACCCGGCAGCTTGGCGTCCGCTCGAACGCGGCAGGGCCCTCGTGCAGGAGGCGATCGCGGCCGGTTGCGGCGTGGTCTTGGCGAGCAACTTCGATGAACGCCTGCTGGCGATCGCCGGGCACCTTGAGCCCCTCTGCCGCGCCAGCCATGTTTTTGCATCGTCGGAGCTCGGCTGGCGCAAGCCGGCGCCGGCGTTCTTCCGGGCCGTCGAATCGCGCCTCGGCTGCACTGCCGATCAATTGATCCTCGTGGGCGACGACCCGCGCCTGGATGTCGCGGCGGCCCGCGCCGCCGGTTGGCAGGCGCTGGCGATCGGGGAATGAGGGCCGCCACCCCCGCGGTCGATTCCGGCGGTGCTCCCGGGCCGTGCGGAGCGGGCGGCCGTGGTCCCCGCCTGCTATGATTTCGCCGGGGGGGGGCAGCGCCCCCCTGTCGTTTCCCCCACTGCATGAAAAGGATCGAGCATGTCGACCCCCTCGCTCTCCCGTCGCGGCTTCCTCGCCGCCGGCGTCGCGACCTGTGCCGCCGCCTCTCCCCTGGGCGTCCTCGCCCGGGAGGCTGCCGCGGCCGATCTCAACCTCGGCATCCAGCTCTACTCGCTCCGCGGCTACAAGGTCGACGAGGCGATGAAGCATGCCCGCGACATCGGCTTCCGGTTCGTCGAGTTCTACGGCGACATGTATCCGGTCAACTCCGATGCCGCCGCGATCGCGACCATGAAGAAGAAGCTCGCCGATCTCGGGCTCACGATCAGCGCCCATGGTGTCAACGGTTTCGGCGGTGACGCCGATGCCAACCGCAAGGTGTTCGAGTTTGCCAAGGCGGCCGGGATCCCCTGCATCTCCGCCGATCCCTCCCCCGAGGCCTTCAAGAGCCTCGACGAGCTCGTCAAGGAATTCGACATCAAGATCGCGATCCACAACCACGGCCCCAAGCACCGCTACAACAAGGTGGTCGATGTCCTCAAGGCGATCGAGGGGCACGACGCCCGGATCGGCGCCTGTGCCGACCTCGGTCATTACATCCGCTCCGGCGAGAAGCCGACCGAAGTCATCCGGCTTCTCAAGGGCAGGCTGTACGGCATCCACCTCAAGGATTTCAAGGAGATGCAGGACCAGACCACCGGCGTCATTCTCGGCAAGGGCCATCTCGACGTGCCGGCCGTGATGGCGGCACTCGTCCAGACGGGCTTCCCGAAGAACGGAGCCCTGTCTCTGGAATATGAAGAGAACCCGCAGAACCCCCTCGACGACATCCGCCAGTGCTACGCCGTGGCCAGCGACGCCCTCGCGAAGACCTGATCTGAACGGTCTGTGGGATAGGCCACCCATGGACCAGCCCGTCGTTGTCGGCCGGTGAAAACGCCGTGTGTTTTCACCGGCCGGCATGCATCGTATCCGGCGATGAGGCACGTTCTCCGCCGCCTGCCGGCCCGTCCCACGGAGTGCTCCCATGCACCATTCGTTCTCTGCGGTGCTTGCCGCAGCCCTGTTTCTCGTACCCGCGACGGTGTCGGCGGCCACGGTGGCCGAAAGCCTGCCGGTGATCCTGGCTGTCGATCACGAGGGGAAGGGGAATGCCGCCGCCTCGAAGGCTTGGTCGGTGCTCGCCGCGGCCGATGCCGCGGCGCTTCCCGACATCCTCGCGGCGATGGACGGCGCGAATCCCCTCGCCGCCAACTGGCTGCGTGCCGCCGTCGATGCGGTCGTCACGAAGAGCGGGGGGAATGCCAAGCTGCCCATCGACAGCCTCGTCCGCTTCCTCGGCGAGACGAAGCACGATCCGCGCGCCCGGCGGCTGGCGTTCGATCTCGTCAAGGGGGCCGACCCAGCCCGGGCTGACTCACTTCTCGACGGGATGGTGGAGGATCCGAGCGTCGAACTGCGGCGCGATGCGGTGGCGAAGGTCATCGCCAGGGCTGAGACGCTAAAGATCGGGGAGAAGAAGGAGGAGGCCCTCGCCGCTTACCAGAAGGCCTTCTCTGCCTCGCGGAATGTCGAGCAGATCAAGGCGCTCGCGACCGCGATCCGGGATCTCGGTGGCACCGTCGACCTGACACGCCACTTCGGCTTCCTCCGCAGCTGGCAGATCATCGGCCCGTTCGACAACTCCGAGGGGAAGGGGTTTGCCGCCGTCTATCCGCCGGAGGAGAGGCTCGATCTGACGGCCTCGCTCGACGGCAAGGAGGGAAAGGTGTCGTGGCAGCCGGTCGATACCGGCGACGAGTACGGGATCGTGAACGTCAATCTCTCCTACCCGCCCCCGGCGCCGCCGGCCGACGCCAAACCGGCCGAGGGACCCAAGGAGGGGCTCAAGGGGGTGATCGCCTACGCTGTCACCGAGTTTGTCTCGGCGGAGGATCGCCCCGCCGAAATCCGGCTCGGCTCCAAGAACGCCTGGAAGATCTGGCTCAATGGCAGCCCCGTCTTCGAGCGCGAGGAATACCACCGGGGCATGGAGATCGACCAGTACCGGATGCCGGTGACGCTCCGCAAGGGGCCCAACACGATCCTCATCAAGATCTGCCAGGACGAGCAGCGCC
>CANGIH010000173.1 GCA_947453875.1 Planctomycetaceae bacterium
ACGCTCCCGGCTCTTCAGTCCCCCTATGACACGGAACACCTGGAGACCACTCCAAAGAGGGTGGTAAGATTCCCCCAGCATTCGGCTCGATTGGCCGGCCCCGCAAGGGGTCGACCTTCCAACCTAGCGGCGGAGGCTTCTGCCTCGCTGACAAGGTGGTTCCGGGATCCAGCAATGGATCTCGAGGATGCGTCGCCCGGAACGTTCCGGACGAAAACACTCGCCAGCGAGAGGAGCTCGTCATGCCCATCGGGCACTTGTCGATTCGGATCAACACCAGCCGTCGCGATCACCATCTGTGGCTCAACAACAGCGGCGTGTACTGGGTGCACTACACCCTGCACTTCGACCACCGGAAGCGTCGCATCCGTCGTTCGCTGCGGACCCGCGATCTTGAGCGCGCCATTCAACTCCGCGATGAACTGTTCGCCCACATCCGTGAGCACGGCGAATCGGTCGCCCCGCGGCAGATCGTTGTCGAGGGCCTGGCTCTGCCCGCGGGGGAGCGGCCGCCATGGCTTGCCTTGCTGTGACAGCCGCGACCGTCGCGGCGACATTCGAGAGCAGATCATCACGATACCGAAGGAGATCCCGATGAGAACCCTTGTCCTCTATCCCTACCTGCATAGCGGCTGCTGGGTGTTTGACGACGCACGAACTGGCCTCAAGGAAGAGGCCTTTGTGCGGGGTGCCAGCGAGATGATCACGAGACTCGTGGAGGTGAATCGCCTGCCCGCCGCGTCGCGGGGCTTCGAAATGACGTTCGCGGCCGAGCCCTTCCCGGGCCATGACGTGGAGCTCACCTGGGTGTCGCGGGGTGAGGGCGATTTTGGAAACGACTACGAGGGGGTGGTGGCTGGCCTGCCGATGGAGTGCTGGCTCTGTCCGGCCCTCGAGCTCTATTTCGAAGCGGCCCCGCGGCGGATCTACGTAAAGGCCTCGCCGCTCCCGGCTGGCGTCAATCCGATCTGGAATCCACCCCCTGGCGTGATCGCCCGGCGGTTCGTCGAGGCACCCCGATGAAGCTATCGCGATGAACGCAAAAAGAAGACGCACGACATGTCGATAGAACATCCTGAACGCCCCCGTGATCCCTGGTTCCTCATCCAAGGTCGCCCGGTGATCGACCTCCATCCGCCAGTCGAGTGGCAGCCCGGTGGGCCTGGGTGGATCCTGGTCACTGACGATCACAAAAACCGGGTGAGTGGTTTAGCCATCGCTGCGGGAATGTCTTTGACACAGTGGCCTGGTGCTCCCAGGGAGCAGCAGTCAAGGCCGATGGTGGCAGCATGCCGCGTTCCGCGCTCGTGCGTTTCGGCTCCCCGCCCCGGATCCGAACCTTCGTGAGCTCTATGCTCACACGCGCGACCCTTATCCGCGAGGCAGTAGCCCGGTAAGCATGTTGGAGCTTCATCTACTTTCCGATGACCCTGACCAATTCCGCGATCACGCGAACTTCGTCGACCTGATCCGGGTTGATCCAGATAGCGCGGAAGTCTTTGTTGCGGGGGACGAGCTGGATCGCTGTGTGGTGCCAAGACGCGTCCTCGTCAGAACTCGGAACCTCGACCTTGAGTGATCGATACTCCTTCACTGTGTAGGAGCCGCCCGTCTCCGGATCGCTGATTCCCCAGTGTTGAACGAGCAGCACCTTGCCGCCACGGCTGCCAGTCACGTCACGGCGAAACACACAATAGGAACCGTCGGGGATCAGAGGCTCCATTGACTTCCCTATCACCTGCGACACGAAGAACCGCTCGTCCCCCTTCACCCCCGCCGGAGTCGGCACCCACCCCAGGCAGTCCGCGGCCGTGCTTGCTCCAAACCCGCTCGCGGCGGCCTCGAGATCGTGGAGTGGCAGCCACTCTGCATATGGCTTTCCAGGCGACACGGCCTCGACGCGGAGTGTGCCCGAGACTGAATCGCCTTCCGTCGGCGCCTCCGCCTCATCCGCATGTGTCCGCGACGCTAGCCGCAGTCGCGCTCGTAGATAGTCCCTCAAGGCCGGATCCGCACACCACACGAAGCATCCCTTCCGGCCGCGCGAAAGCAGCACTTTGTAGGTGTTTTTGATGATGGCCTGAACCTTCGCGTGAACCTGTGCCGTCGCTGCGGCGTCGCCCTTGGCCTCCGTGAGGGCTTTCTTCCAGCCCTTCAGCGAACTGTCCGTCTTGGCCCGCCTTGTTGGGTCGCCGACCACCATGCCGTTCGCGTAGCGCAGGTCTGGCCCGATGAGCACGCCGAGCCAATCGAACTCCACGCCCTGGCAGGTGTGCACGCAGCCGACCTGGTTGATGCCGTCCTTTGAGGTCGCCCAGTTTTCGCCCATGAAGTTCCATGGCATCGAGAGCCCGTCCGCCTGCACGTGCCTCAGATGCCCATCTCTCTGGCGGCCCTTTGTGGGCCACTCCCACGAATACCCCGCAATCAGCCGGGCCTTGTTGGCGGCGTTCTTCGCCTTGAGGGCGGCGTACATCTTCTGGGCGTCATCGAACACCTGAAACTCATACTGCTCATCGGCCCAGTTGTCGAAGTTGGCCGTGGGCCGCACCTGCAAGACGTCATCGAGCCAGTTCAGATAGCCATCAGAGCCACCGCAGCGGAACTGGGCGGTAAGCGTGAACGGCGAGTGGACCTTGGCCTTGAACTTCTTCGCCGCTTCGCGGATCCGCTCCTCGGAGCCGGAGTCGATCCACTGTACGCGCTGTGTCTCGTCCAGGAAGAACACGCTGATGCGGGCCGCCCGCACCATGTCTTCGACCATGCTCTCGCCCTTGTACTGATAGGCCTCGTCTTTCAGGCGGTGGGCCTCGTCCACGATCAAGACCTCGTGCGTCTTGTCTTTGAGAAAATCGGCCGTGTGAAAACTCCACGACGACTGAAACAGCGCCGCCCCATCCTCGCGGTAGTCGCGGTGCCGTTTCGTGAGCTGCTCTGCGAGCGTGTCGCGGAAGGCCTTGTTGGGCGCGACCAGAAACCCCAGCCGTTTCGACTTGAGCACCTCGGCTAGGAGACGCACGGCGATCACCGATTTTCCGGTACCGGGGCCGCCGTGGACGATGAACACCTGCCGTTTGGCAGCCGTCGCGACGGCCCCGATCGCATGCCGGATGATCTGGAAGGCCTCGTTCTGGGTGTCGAGCAGTTCAAACTCCTCGTTGCCGTCGAGCATGCTGCCCACGCGCTCGATGAGCGCCGGCGCCGGGATGAGCCGCCCCTTCTCGAGCAGGTAGAGCACGTCGTGCCGCGACCGGTGTCGGACGTATCTCTCGATGTACCGCGAGAGGGCGTCGGCATCGTCGGCGAGGAAGAGGTGCGTATCGTCGATGATCTGGCGGTAGCGGGGATCCTCGAGCGGCTCGGGCCTTCGACGGACGAGGTTGAAGAGGTAGGCGGCCGAGTGGATGCCCACGTTCTTTTCCGCGATGTCGGCGTTGAACCGCAGGATCAGCCCCTTGTATTTGCGGGCCTGTACGCAGGGATGCTGCGAGAGCGAGCCCCCGCCGTAGGGCGACCAGACGAGGTCCGGCACGTCCGACTTCTCGGCCTCGCTCCACGACTTCAGCTCGAGCACGAGGCCGTTGTCGTTGGTGCCGTCATTGCCGGCGAGCAGGACGTCCACCCGGGATCGACCGGCGGCTGAAATGTGGTATTCGATCGCCACCTGCATGTCGTCGTCGACATCGGCGCGCCGCAGCGCGTTTGAAAACCTTGTGTATTCGTCCGCCCACACGTTTCGATCCGCCGGCACGCCCCCGGTCTGCCGATCAAATCCATCGATCAGTCGCCTCTCGAGACGGTTGAGATCGACATCCTCGAGAAACTGCCGCTTGGTCTCGGCGTAAATAATCACGGCTCTTGCAGCTCCGTGTATTTCCGCGCGTTGCCGCGGGCGAGGGCGACGGGGTACTTTCGTTCGTTCGCGGCCAGCTTGTCGATGATTGCCTGGCCGACGTCGATCCTGAGCTGGTCGGCCAGCAGGAGGGCAAACATCATCACGTCGGCGATCTCCTCGACGACGGCATTTCGTTTGGGCCCTGGTTCGAGATCGCTCTCGATCTCTTTGTCAGTCTTCCATAGAAAACATTCCTGCAGTTCCGCGGCCTCGATCGCGATCGCGGCGGCGAGGTTCTGTGGCGTGTGGAATTGTGCCCAATCGCGCTCGTCGCGGAAGCGGAGGACGTCGGCGGTCAGGGCGGACCACGAATCGCTTTTCTCCGCTGTGGCCTGGCGGGGTGTGGTCGGTTTCTTCATGCCGGGGAGTGTACCGCCCGGTGGGGCGGTGCGCCCCGACGCGAAGAGCCGTCCTGCCCAAGGTTGTCCGACGAGTGGCTAGACTTCCGGCCATGGATTCCGCTCCGCCCTCTCCGTTCCTTGCCATCCCCGCGGCAGAGTGGGTCGGAGCCAATGATTTGGCGTTCGCGATCTACGACCGCTTTCCGGTGTCGCCGGGGCATGTGCTCGTGATCACGAAGCGCGTCGTGCCGACGTTCTTCGAGTGCTCTGGCGACGAGCAGGCGGCGCTTATGGACCTCGTCGGCGACGTGAAGCGGCTGCTGGATGCACGGCTCGATCCGCAGCCCGACGGATACAACGTCGGCTTCAACTGCGGCTCCGCCGCCGGCCAGACCGTGCCGCATGTGCATGTGCATGTGATCCCACGCTATTCCGGGGACATGACCGATCCGCGTGGTGGGGTGCGGCATGTGATCCCGGAGAAGGGAAACTATCTGGCGGGGCCTTCGGTCACCGCGGCTGGGGCTCCGCGGCTCTCGCTCACGACGGGGCCGAATAGCCCGCTCTGGCATCGGCTTGCCGACCGGCTTCCAGGGGCGAGCGAGATCGACCTGCTGGCGTCGTTCGTCCAGCCCTCGGGGCTCGACTTCGTGGCGAAGAGTTTGTTTAGCGCTCTCGCCGCGGGGGCGAAAGTGCGGCTCCTCGTGGGGGACTACCTCGGGATCACCTCGCCCGATGCCCTGCGGCAGTTGCTGGGCTGGATCGACCTCGCCGGCCCGGCATTCGAGGCGCGCCTCGCGGAACTGGAAAACCTCCGTGGCGCGCCCGCGTCGTTTCACCCCAAGGCCTGGCGGATCGCGGATGCCTCTGGCGGGATCGTCGTCATCGGGTCGAGCAACCTCTCGCGGGCGGCCCTCGAGACGGGCGTGGAGTGGAACCTCGTCGGCGAGACAACGGGCTCGGGCTCCCTCGACCGTGAGCTCGTGGCCGCGTTTGACGACCTCTGGCAGCAGGCCACGCGGTTGTCGGCCGCCGTGGTCGAGCGCTATGTGGCCCGGGCGGCGGAGGCGGCGGCGCTACGGCGCCTGTGGGACGGCGAGGCCCCGCAATTCCGGGCCGCCGCCGCCTCGACGCTCGTCTCTCCCACGCCGCGTCCCTGGCAGGCAGAAGCCCTTGCTTCGCTGGCTGCCATCCGGGCTGAGGGCTATTCAAAGGCCCTTGTTGCCGTGGCGACGGGCCTTGGGAAAACCTGGCTCGCGGCATTTGATGCGGTTGCCCACGGCAAGGCCCTGGGCCGGCCGCCGCGGGTGCTCGTGATCGCCCACCGGGCGGAGATCCTCGCCCAGGCCGAGGCGACGATGCGGCAGGCGCTCGTCCCGTCGCGCGTCTCCTATGTCGCCGGCTCCTCGTGCGACCTCTCCGGCCAGCTCGTCATCGCCTCGATCCAAAAGCTCTCCCGGCCCGACGGGCTTGCGGCCCTCGCTTCAGCTCCGCCCTTCGACTACTGCGTGATCGACGAGGTCCATCATGCGGAGGCGCCGAGCTACCGGCGCGTCCTTGCGCGGCTGCCGCGGCACGACCGCTCGTTCACGCTCGGCCTCACGGCCACGCCCGAGCGGACCGACGGCGTCGATATCGCGACGCTCTTCGACGACATCCTCGCCTACCAGGCGACGATCGGCCAGGGAATCGCGGA
>CANGIH010000174.1 GCA_947453875.1 Planctomycetaceae bacterium
AGATGCGATCGGGGAAGGCCCGGATGAATTCCACCGGATCGACCCCCTGCCAGTGGAGGTGGCTGGGATCGAAGTTGAATCCGAATTCCTCACGCCGACCGAGCGCCGTCAGGGCCCGTTCGGCGGTGACCAGATCGTAGGCGATCTCCGAGGGATGGACTTCGAGCGCGAACCGCACGCCGCACTCGGCGAACACGTCGAGGATCGGGTGCCAGCGATCGGCGAACTCGGCGAATCCGCCGTCGATCATTGCCGGCGGCACCGGTGGGAAGGAATAGAAGAGGTGCCAGATCGACGAGCCGGTGAAACCGTTGACGACACCGACCCCGAGTTTCTTCGCCGCCCGTGCCGTCCGTTTCATCTCCTCGGCGGCGCGGCGGTTCACACCGGCCGGATCACCATCCCCCCAGACATGCGGCGGGAGGATCGCCTTGTGGCGCTCGTCGATCCGGTCGCACACCGCCTGGCCGACCAAATGGGTGGAGATCGCGTGGACGGAGAGTTCGTGACGCTCGAGCTGGTCACGCTTCTGGGCGCAGTAGGAGGGATCATCGAGCGCCTTGGAGGGATCGAAGTGATCGCCCCAGCAGGCCAATTCGAGCCCCTGATAGCCGAACTCCTTCGCCTTGCGGGCGAGGTCGTCGAGTGCCAAGTCGGCCCACTGACCGGTGAACAGCGTGATCGGGCGCGGCATGCATGGCTCCTGACGGCAGGGAACGGGGCTGGGGCGGATTCTGCCAGAAGTGGCACCGGGCGGGAACGCCGGGTGGCCGGCCCGCCCCCGCTCATGTCCGGATGACGCTCCGCATCAGCCACACCCCCCACAGGGTCACGAGCAGATTCCCCGTCCACACCGCCAGCGGCGGCACCGAGCCCGACTTCGCCTGCGACACCCCGAGCATGAAGACGGGGTAGTAGACGAGGAGGATCGGCAGGAAGCAGAGGAAGAAACTGGTGAGGAAGTCGGCGTTCCGCATCCGGATCGCCATCGGTGCCCCGACGAGCACGAAGCAGAGGCAGCTGAAGCCGTTGGCCCACCTTCGCCATGGCTCCATGACGATGCGGTGGAGGCGGGCTGTCTCCGTCTTCACCGCATGCCGCTCCCCTTCGACGACGCCCGGCACCGTCATGTCGATCCGCCCGGAGAGGATCGCCAGCGCCGTTTTCGCGGCGGCGATCTCCTCGTACATCTCGATGCGCGCCACTTGGTCGGCGCGGGCCTTGGGGAAGTCGGCCATGGCGATCTCCGACGGGCTCGTCGATGTGCTCCCCTTGCGGCTGACGGTGTCGAGGGGGATCTCGCGGGTCAGTTCGTCGGGGAAGACCGCCTTCACGTCGCCGACATGGAGCGTGCCGTCGCGGCAGGTGATCGTCAGCACTCCCTTGGCCGCGTCGGCGTGCATCTCCGCCTCGGCAGCCGAGACGGTCACTGCGGCTCCGGATTGCGGCTGATAGGAGAGGGTGGGGCGGACGAGCTTCTTCCCCTCGACATTCTTCACGTTGATCGAGATCTGCGGAGCGCTGTAGGAGCGGTGCTGCTTGAGGCGTCCGTAGATGATCTCCTCGACGCTCGAGACGATGACGCGGCGGACGCCATCCCGACCCCACGACACGGCGACGTCGTTGAGCCACACCGACACGAAGCTGACCGCGACGGCGAGCCCGACGGCGGGCCAGATCGCCGCCATCGGTGAGATGCCGGCGGCTTTGAGGGCTGTGATCTCGTTGGTGGCGCTCATCCGTCCGAAGACGCTCGCCACGGCGAAGAGCATCGTGCCGGGGACGGCAAACCGCATCGCCTCGGGGAGCACGTAGGGGACGAGCGCCGCGATCTGCATGAAGCCCAGCCCCTGCTGCTGGGCCTCCTTCACCAGACCCACCACGAGCATGAACAGCGTGAGCGCCGAGAGGGCCACCAGGAAGACCTGAAGCAGCTCTGAGAGCACATAGCGGGAGACGATCTTCATGGTCGCTGCATCCCTCCGCTCAAACAGGGCCGCCGCTGCCGGAATTCGGCGGCGGGGAACGGAGGGTGTCGCCCGAGCGGGCTTCCTCCACCGACCTGGTGTAGACGGCGATCGCCTCGGCGGCGGCCACGACCGCCTCGTGGAAGCTCCCCGCCGCCACGAACTTCCTCGCCCGCGTGGCGGCCGCGTGCATCCGCTCGCATTCGGGGGGCGCCAGCCCGTCGGCGGCCGATTCGACGCTCGCAACCATGCCTTCGACGAGGTTCGCCCGCGGCGTGCAGTTGTAGGTCCGATAGGGGCCGCGGCCGAGTCGGCCGCCGGCAGTGAGCGCCATTCCCCCGCCACCCGGGACGGCAAAGCCGACAAATGCCATCACCACGGTCGCGAGCATCACCAGGAGTGCGAAGGCGCTGGTGACCGTGGCGATCGACCGGGCGACCCCGGTGAGCGTGCTTGTCAATTCGCTCCAGGGGCTCAGCAGGAGTGCCAGCAGAAGGCTGCCGGCCGCGATTCCCAGCAGCGTCCAGGGGAGCTTGGCAGGCCCCGGGGGCTGGTAGTCTTCGTCGAGGGCCCAGGGGGGATCGCCGGTGACCTGCCGCGACACCTCCTCCTCGCCGGTACGGGCCACGATCACGGTGACGTTGTCGGGGGCGCCGCGCACCAACGCCAGTCCCACGAGCGCCGCGCACGATTCCCGGGGAGCGAGTTCCTTCATCAGGAGCCCGATCTCCTCGTCGGCCACCTGTCCGGAGAGCCCGTCGCTGCAGAGGAGGAAAACATCCCCCTGCTCGACCGCATGCGGCCCCTCGATATCGACTTCGACGCGCGAGTGGGGGCCCATCGAACGGGTGATGATGTTCTTGGGTACGCTCACTTCGGCCTGCTCACGCGACAGGCCGCCGCTGCTCTCGAGCTCCCAGACCAGGGAGTGATCGCGGGTGAGTTGGTCGAGCGTGGAGCCGCGGAGACGATAGGCTCGGCTGTCGCCGATGTGGCCCACCAGCACCCCGCGCGGCAGGATGACGAGCGTGGTGCAGGTCGTGCCCATGCCGCGGTATTCGGGCTGGCGCTCGCCGCGGAGGTGGATCTCGGCGTTGGCCTGCTCGAGCCCCCGCTTGAGCGCCAGGGGAGGGGACCGCTGGGCGTTCTTCTCGTAGATCAGCGGCACCTGTTCGGCGGCGATCCGACTGGCCCGTTCCCCGGCGACATGGGCCCCCATGCCGTCGGCCACCAGCAGCATCCAGCCCCGGGCGCGGTACTGCTGCGGGCTCGCCGGAGGCACGACGGCCAGGGAGTCCTGGTTGCTGGCGCGGCGCCGGCCGATGTCGGTGCGGTCGCAGTACACGAGACTCGAGCCGGTTCCCACGCGTTGAAAGCCTGTGGCAGGGCGGAAGGGGGCGACCGCGGTGCGGCCGCAACCGGCGGATTCTACCGGCCGAACCGGTCTCCGGCGACCGCAACACTGGCCGGGAAAAGGGCTTGGGGCCGGCTGGTGGAGCAGGCTCTGGTTGCTCTGGCGGTTGCGGGGGGATCTCCCTATCGTCCGCGCCATGGTGAAGCCCTCTTCCCGCCGCCGTGCCGAATCCCTGCCGCTTGCCGGGCTTGCGATCATGGTCGGTCTGCTCGTCGCCCCCGGCTGCGTGCAGCGACGAATGACGATCCGCTCGAGCCCGCCAGGGGCACTGGTCTATGTTGACGATTACCAGATCGGCACCACGCCGGTGTCGACCGACTTCGTCTATTACGGCACCCGGAAGATCCGCCTGGTGAAAGACGGTTTCGAGACACTCACCGTCCGCCAGCCCTTTCCGATCCCCTGGTATGAGGTATTTCCGCTCGACTTCGTGACCGAGAATCTCTGGCCGTGGGAGATCCGCGACGAGCGCGTCGTCGATCTGGCGATGGCCCCGGCCGACTCGCTGCCGGCCGAACTTGTCGTCGCGCGTGCCCAACAGGCCCGGCTCGCCGCCGGGAGTCTCCCGCCGGTGGCCGCCACGCCGCAGCCGAAGGCACCGCTCGCCCCGCAGGTGCTGCCGCCGCCCCAGTTCCAGCCGCAGTTCCAGGGGACGCCGGCCCCGCCGGCCCCCGCGGGCCCACTCCAGTTCCCCGGTCAATCGCTCCAGCCGCCGCTCCAGAATGCGCCGGCCCAGGGGATCCCCAGCCTCGGTGCACCCCCGGCGGGCTTGTGAACCTCTCCTCCCGCCGGCATGCCATAATCGCGGAATGGCTTTCTTCACCGGCATGACGGGCGACGCTGCGACCGCGGGGGCGATTCGTTCTCGCGCTGACCTCGACCGTCACAAGCTCGCCCGCCTCCGTGCCTGTCTGGCCGAGACGCTCCCGGCGAATGCCTTCTATGCGACGAAGCTCGGCCGGGCCCCCCCTCTGCCCGACTCGCTTGCCGAATTCGCGACCTGGCCGCTGACGACCAAAGAAGAGCTCGTCGCCGGGGCCGCCGCCACCGGTTTGCCTGCGAATCTCACCTATCCGCTGTCGTCGTATGTCCGCTGCCATCGCACGAGCGGCACGCATGGCCGGCCGATGCCGGTCTTTGACACGGCCAGCGATTGGACCTGGTGGATGGAATGTTGGCGGGCGATCCTCGCGCGGGGCGCTGTCGGCCCGGGGGACCGCGTCCTCGTCGCCTCGTCGTTCGGCCCGTTCCTCGGGTTCTGGAGTGGCTTCGACGGCGTCCTCGCCTGTGGCGCGATGGCGATCCCGACCGGCGGCCTGTCGAGCCTCGCGCGCCTCGAGATGGCCCGCAGTCTCTCCGCCACGGTGCTCATGGCGACGCCGAGCTATGCGCTCCACCTCACGGAAGTCGCGGCGGAGGCGAAGCTCGATCTCGCCAGCCTGCCGATCCGGCTGGTGATCGTGGCCGGCGAGCCGGGGGGATCGATCGCTGCGGTGCGCGACCGGCTCGGGCTGGCCTTCGATGCCGACGTCCTCGATCACGCTGGGGCGAGCGAAGTCGGGCCGTGGGGCGTGGGGGATCGGCATGGCCGGCATCTCGACCTTCTCGAGCCCTGGTTCCACCCGGAGTTTCTCTCCGTCGAGACCGGCCATCCGGCCGCGCCGGGGGAGCTTTCGGAATTGGTGCTCACGACGCTCGGCCGCGTCGGTGCCCCGGTCCTCCGCTACCGCACCGGCGACGTCGTCAGGCCGCGCTTCCCCACCGACGAGGAGATCGCCGCCGGGGAGTGCCCGTGGGTGAAGCTCGAGGGGGGTGTGATTGGCCGGGCCGACGACATGCTCGTCGTCCGCGGCGTGAACGTCTTCCCGGCCGCGATCGACGGGATCGTGCGAAGCTTCCCTGAGGTGGTTGAATACCGGCTCACGGTCTTTTCGCGCGAGAGCCTCGACGAGCTCGCTCTCGAGATCGAGGACCGGCTCGACGATCCGCGCCGCGTCGCCCGCGAGCTTCATCTCCGCCTCGGGCTCCGCGTCGGCGTCACGGCCGTGCCGGCGGGGAGCCTGCCCCGATTCGAGGGGAAGGGAAGGCGGGTCGTCGACCGCCGACAGGACACAACACCGTCACCGAGGAGCGATTCATGAGTGATCCATCCACAGGCCGGCCTTCCGCCTCCGCCCAGCCGGAGTCGATCCGCCGCCTGCCCGACGGCAGCGTGGAGATCGGCTGGAGCGACGGCGTCCGCAGTTCGTATTCGCCGCGGCTCCTCCGCGACGCCTGCCCCTGTGCCACCTGCCGCGAGGCTCGCGCGGCGCCGACGCCGAAGGGGCTCCTCACGGTGCTCTCGCCGCAGGAGCTCGCCCCGCTCTCGATCGCCGGGATGCAACCGGTGGGGCAGTATGCCTACAGCGTCGAATTCTCCGATGGGCACTCGAGCGGCATCTACACGCTCGACTATCTCCGTGAACTGGGGTGAGGCGGCTGCCGCCGTCACTCGGCGGCGGGGAGGTTCTCGAGATCGAGCAGATCGCGCGGCCGACCGGCGGCC
>CANGIH010000175.1 GCA_947453875.1 Planctomycetaceae bacterium
AGGCCTTTCAGGCCGTCTCCGAGCCCTGTCATCGCGGGTGAAAACCGCGTTGCGGGGCTTGCCCACGTGGCCTATCCTCCCCGCCCCCAAGGGCGCGGGTTCCCGGTATCGACCGGCCGGTGTCCCCGTGGGCCTGCGCGCAGGGATCCAAGTCATGTCTGTCCGAGACTCGCTTCGCCTTTTCGAACGTGGTGCGTCGCTGTCATCGGGGCCGTCGCCATCCGGCGAGGAGGCCCCCCGGGAGCTACCGTCGCCACTCGATGCCGCGCTCCCTGACGATGGCGAACTGATCGATCAGGCCCGCGGCGTGCTCCGCGCGGAGGCGGAGGCGATTCTCGCGGCGGCGACGCGGCTCGACGGGGCGTTTGTGCGTGCGGTGCGCCTTGTCGAGGGCTGCACCGGCAACGTCGTCGTCACCGGGATCGGGAAGGCGGGGCTCGTCGCCCGGAAGATCTCGGCGACGCTCGCCTCCCTCGGCACCCCGAGCCACTTCCTCCATCCATCCGAGGCAATGCACGGCGACCTGGGCGCGCTCCGCGGCGATGACGTCCTCCTGGCACTTTCGCAATCGGGGGAGAGCGAGGAGATCACGCGGCTGCTTCCGCATGTGAGGGCCCGTCGCGTGGCGATCGTCGCGCTCACCGGTCGTGTCGACAGCACGCTCGGCCGTGCAGCCGACGTGGTCGTGACCACGGGGGATGTCCGCGAAGCCTGCCGGCTGGGGCTTGCGCCGAGCACGAGCACGGCGGTGCTCCTCGCCCTCGGCGACAGCCTGGCGCTGGTCACCAGTTCGCTGCGGTCCTTCACCGCCGAGGATTTCCATGCCCGTCACCCCGGCGGCAGTCTTGGCCGGCAATTGATGCTTGTCGAGGATGTGATGCGGTCCCTGCCGCAGTGCCGCACCGCACTGGCCGCAGACAGCGTCCGCAGCGTGTTCAGTCGGCCGCTGCCGGCGCGACGCACGGGCGCCGTGATGATCCTCGATGAAGGGGGGGCCCTTGCCGGCATCTTCACCGACAGCGATCTGGCACGGCTGTTCGAGCGCCGCAACGATGCCGCCATCGACGGCCCGATCGGGAGCGTGATGACCGCCCGGCCGACGACGATCCGTTCCGGCACGCGTCTGCGCGATGCGGTGGAGCTGCTCGAATCGAGGCGTTTGAGCGAGTTGCCGGTGGTCGACCACGACGGCCGCCCCGTCGGCCTCCTCGACGTCGTCGATCTGGTGGGGATGGTGTCGCCGGAACTGCTCGATCTGCCCGTGACCCGTGCCGCCTGACCCGTTTTCCTCAACCGTGCCCGGAGCGCTGTCTTGACTGAGTCGCACCATCACCCGAATGCCGGGATCGAGGCCCGCCTCGCGCGGGTTCGGCTCCTCCTGCTCGACGTCGATGGCGTGCTCACCGATGGCAGTGTCTCGATCACGAGCGCCGGCGAGGAGGTGAAGACCTTCCACGTCCGCGATGGCCTGGGCTTGCGCGTCTGGCAGCAGGCGGGGGGGATGGTGGGGATCATCACCGGCCGATCGAGTCGGGCGCTCACGCTCCGGGCCGAGGAACTCGGCGTGGGGATCGTGCGGCAGGGGGTGGCTGACAAACTCCGTGCGGCCGCGGAGATCATCGGCGACTGCGGCGTGGGCTGGGAGGAGACGGCTTTTGTCGGCGACGACCTGCCCGACCTGCCGGTGGTGGCCCGTTGTGGGATCGGGGTGGCGGTGGCCGATGCCTGCGGGGAGCTGAAGGCCGCGGCGGCGCTTGTGACCATTCTCCCCGGCGGCCGTGGGGCGGTCCGCGAGGTGGTCGAACGCCTGCTGCGATCCCGCGGTGGGTGGGAGTCGGCGGTGGCCGGGTATACCGGCGGGATCGCCTGACACTCGTTCATTGGATGTGGATCGAATGGAACATCGCCTGGGACGCACGCTGCGGGTGTTCCTCGTCGTCCTCGCGACGGCGGGGCTCTACCGCCTTGCCGTCGTGCCCCTCGTGGAGCCACGTGCCCGGGACACTGCGGTGGGCCAGGAGCTCTCGCCCGCTGCCGTGGCGGCGGTGAAGGCGCGGGCGGATCGCCGCCTGGCGCAGGTGGCCGGATTGTTCCCCGCCGGTTCGTGGGAGCTCGACGGCCCCAACATGCTCGAGAGCCGGCAGATGCGCCTGCTCTTCAAGGACTACCGGAAGATGACCGACAACCGGGACGACCGGCGCGTGCAGCTCATTCCCTGCACGCTCGTCCTCCTTCCGGAGAATACCGGCGAGGCCGGTGCCCCTCCCGGGCGGACGCTCGTCCTCCGCGCTCCGCAGGGGGCGGTGCTCGAGTTCGACGAGCCGTTCGATCTGGCCAAGCAGGAACGCCCCTCGCGGCTCGTGGGGGGGAGTCTCCGCGGGCAGGTGACGATCCGTGGTACCGAGAGCGCCCCCGGCGCCGAGGATGACGTCGAGATCGTCACCCGTGATGTCGAACTCGAGGAGATGGAGATCCGCACCGCCGAGGCGGTGCAGTTCCGCTATGGCCGCTCGTCGGGGAGTGGACGGGCGATGGTGGCGCGGCTTCTTCCCGGATCGAAGGCCAGCGACAGCGGTCCCAACATCGGCGGTGTCGACACGATCAGGCTCGACCGCGACGTGACGCTCCGGCTCGAGGGGCTTGCCGGCGGGCTTATCGCCGGGCCGGATCCTGGGAATCCTCCGGCGCCCGTGGCGGCGCAGGAGGGAGAGGAGGCCGCTGCGAAAGCCCCCGTGCTCGTCAGCTGCCGTGGCAGCCTGTGCATGAACGTGTCGGCGAACGTGATCTCCCTGGAGGATCATGTCGACGTCGTCCATGCGCTTCCCGATGGCGGCAGCGACCAACTGGCCTGCGACCTCCTCGCGGTCGTCCTGGCGCGGGACGGGGCGGCCGGTGCCAAGACCGGGGGACTGAAGCCGGTGGAGATCCAGGCGAAGGGGGCGCCGGTGGTGGTGCGGAGCACATCGGCGGGGCTCGAGGCGCGGGCGATGCGACTCGGTTACGAGATCGCCACGCGGCGGATCCTCCTTGATGGCGAGGAGCCGGTCTCGCTGTCGCTCGAACAGACGGAGATGGAGGCACGCTCGATCGACTACACCCCCGGGCCACCGGGTGATCCGGGCTCGCTGATGGCGGTCGGGCCTGGCTGGCTCCGCTCGCGCGGCACCGAGACTGCCCCGGTCACGGCCCGCTGGCAGAAATGGCTCAGGCTCCGTCCCGACGGTGGAGAGCACGTCGCCTCGCTCGCCGGGGAGGCGGATGTCCATGTCGAGTCGCAGGGAAGGCTCAAGGCAGGAGAGCTCCACCTCTGGCTGGCCCTCGCCAAGGGGGCTGCCCCTGTCGCCCCGTCATCGTCGCGGCTCCCCACCGGGCTCGCCGGCATCAAGCCCTCACGGATGCTTGCCCGATCGATGGTCGAGGTCGATGTGCCGCAACTCACCGCCCGCACCGACAAGATGGAGATCTGGTTCCGCCACGAGTCCACGCCCCTCCCCCCACCTCCTGCGCCGGCTTCTGCGGCGCCACCCGTCGCGTCGTCGGCCGCACCCGCGCCGCTGCCGGTGGCTCCGCCAGCCACTCCGCCGGTGGCTCCGCCAGCGCACGTCCCCCCTGCGCAGGAGTCGCCGCGGGGGCGGCTGGTCGTCAGTGGCGGGCTGGTTCGCGGTCTGGTGACCTTCGCGACGGAGGGGCCGCAGCTCGACGAGCTCTCGCTCGAGGGGCAGGTGCAGCTTGTCGAGGAACCGGAGGCCACGGCCCGCGTGCCGGGCCAGCCGATCCCAGAAGCGATCGAGATCAAGGGTGATCAGTTGCAGATCTCCCGGGCCACCCGGTTTGATGCCCGGGCGATCGTTTCCGGCAGGCCCGCCATCCTCTCCGGCCGCGGTATCGATCTGCAGGGACCGCTTGTCGAATTCGACCGTGGCCGCAATCGGCTCTCCGTGGATGGCGCCGGCCGGCTTGGACTGCCGATCGCCGGGGGGCTCCCGGGGATCGAATCGCTCGCCGTGGCATCGACCACGACGCCGGCCCCCGTCGCGCCGTCCAGGGGGCCAGGGGAGGCTGCCGTGCCGGGACGGCTCGACATCGGCTGGCAGGGGCGGATGGATTTCGACGGATTGACTGCCCGGTTTGTCGACCGTGTCGTCACCTCGAGTGGCGCGACGGCGCTGCGGGCCGGATCGCTCGATGTCGTGTTCACCAAGCAGGTCAACTTCTCGGCCAATGCCTCCGACCGGACTGCACGCGACACCGACGTGGCCCGCGTGGCATGTGGCAATGGAGTGCGTATCGAGAGCGAGTCGGTGTCGGCTGATGGCGGCAAGTCGGTGGAGAAGCTGTTCCTCCGTGACCTCCTCATCGATCGGGCCACCGGCGAGGTGACCGGGAGCGGGCCGGGCCGATTGGCAAGCACCCGGTTCGGCGCCCCGCCGGGGCTCGCGCTCCAGGTGCCAGGGCAGGGGGGGCAGCGGGGCCAGGCGGCTGCCGGGCAACAGAATCCCCCGGCCCAGCGCCCCGACGAACTGACCTACCTCGGCGTCGATTTCCAGCGGGGGATCCGTGGCAACATCCAGCGACGCGTGATGGAATTCCATCAACGGGTCGAGGCGATCTGGGGGCCGGTCGGTGGCTGGAACGAAAGCCTCGATTCGCATGCGGCAGGTGGGCTTCCTCCTCGTGCCGTCGCCATCACCAGCGACGTCCTCTCGGTGGGGCAGGCCCCGCCAATGCCGGGGATGCGGCGGAGTTCTCTCGAGCTCTCGGCGGCCGGCAACGTGATGGTGGAAGGGGAGGCGTTCACGGCACGCAGTCACCGGCTCTCCTGGAGCGAGGGGAAGGATCTTCTCGTCTTCGAAGGGGATGGCCGCAGCGACGCGCAGCTCTTCCGCCAGGAACGGATCGGTGCCCCGACGTCGAGTGCGTCGGCCGGCAAGATCCTCTACTGGCGGGGGCTCAATCAGGTGGAGGTCAACGATGCCCGCTACCTCGATTTCGACCAGCTCGGCGGAGCCGGGGGAGCCCCACGTCTCCCCGGTCTCGGGCCGGCAAAGGCGCCGCCCCCACCGCGGCCACTGCCAGGCACCTGACCGGGGCCGCTGGTCGTTGCGTCAGACGCGGTGGTAGCCTTCTCCCAAGACCGACAGGTTGGCACGGCCTGTCAGCCGACGGAACGAGGTTGCCCGCCCCGGGAATCTGACCATGCGGAAAATCACGCGACGCCAAGGCCTGGCCCTCTCGACGGGTGCCCTTGTCATGGCGGCGGGGAGTGGGCGACGCGCGTTGGCCGCGGTGCCTGCTGGGGCAATCGGGATCAAAGCGGTCCGCACGAGCTTTCAGGAGCACCGCTACCGCACTCCCTACAAGTTCGGTGGCGTGCCGGTCGACCGGGCGACGATCCTCGACGTCGAGATCGACTGTGTCGGCGCCGATGGCCGCCCCGTCACCGGCTCGGGCTCGATGCCGCTGGGGAATGTCTGGTCGTTCCCCACCCGCACGCTCCCCTACGACGTCACGCTCGGCACCATGAAGGGGCTCGCCCGCCGCATCGAAGCCATCGTGGCCGGCTGCACCGAGGTGGCCCATCCGCTCGAACTGGCGCGGATTCTCGAGCCCGAGTACGCGAACGCCGCTGCCCAGGAGTCGGCCGCACGGGGCCTCGCTGAGCCGATCCCGGCGCTTGCCGTGCTCGTCACGGCGAGCGCCTTCGACGCCGCGCTCCACGACGCCTGCGGCAAGGCGCTTGGCCTCAGTGCCTTCCTCACGCTCACTCCCGACCTCATCGGTCACGATCTCTCACGCTATCTCGGCGACAACTTCAGGAACGAGAATCTCCAGGACTCGATCCGCCCCGCCCCCGCGCCGCGCGTGCCGCTGTTTCATTCCGTCGGCGGAGCCGATCCGGTTCGCGCGTCGGAGATCAAGGA
>CANGIH010000176.1 GCA_947453875.1 Planctomycetaceae bacterium
CGGGGCGCTCGAGTGCGTCCATCGGGCCGGGTTCGTCCATCGCGACATCTGCCCGCGGAATTTCATCCTCGGCCCCGACGGGCGCCTCGTGCTCTTCGACTTCGGCCTGACGGTGCCGGACAAGCCCGTCTTCCTCCAGCCCGGGAACCGCATCGGGACACCGAACTACATGGCTCCGGAGGTGGTCCGGCGGCGGCAGGCGGACAAGCGACTCGACGTCTTCTCGCTCGGGGTGACAGCCTACGAGATCTGCACGCTCACCCTCCCTTGGCCGCGGGGAACGACCGGCCGCACGGCGCTCGCCCACGACACGATTCTTCCGGACGACATCCGCACCCATTGGCCCGACATTCCCCCGCCACTGGCGACCGCGATCATGGCCTGCATCGCCGCAGACGCAGACAAGCGGCCACCATCGTGCGAGGATTTCCTCGCCCGGATCGCCAAGGTGACGATCGACTGACGGCGACTTTCCGCCATTTCCGCCATGGAAGGGGGGGGCGGAGGGCGAATTCGCCCGGAACAGCCCCCCGCCCGCAGGCCGGAGGGGTGGACTTGATGACGTCGCCGGCCGGTCCTAACCTGTGTGGTTCGCACCGGTTGCCCCCGGGCAACGCGGCCGCTTGGCCGTCGATGAGCTCCGGGACACCCCGCCAAGTCACCAGCACCAAAGGGTTTCCAGCCATGACCATGGACAAAAGCCTCCGCGTCCGGAAGGGCTCCTCCGCCGCCCGCGGCGTCCTCTCCCGCGCCGAGCGCATCGTGAAGCTGAAGGAGCAGGAGAAGTGGGGCGAAGGTCGCAGCCCCCTCGGGCTGCCGAAGGTTCGCGTCTACAAGATGGCGATGAAGAAAAAGAAGAAGGCCAAGGAAGAGGGCGCCGATGCTGCGGGTGGCAAGGGTGCCGCCGCGAAGGCCCCGGCTGGCGGCAAGAAGAAGTGATCAACGGCCCTTCCGGGCCTTCGTTCCCAGCCCCGTCCACACGCCGTCGATCCGTTCATCCTCCGCCCTTGTCCCCATCGCGCATGCGGGGCGAGGGCGGCGGTGTTTGCGGGGTGTGGTGGTGGATCGCCTGATGCTTCATCCGGCGGCCGATACCCCGCCGAGCGACTCGAGCACTCTGGCGGCCGCCGCTTGGCCGGATGCGATCACCTGCGGAATTCCCACCCCCTCGTAGGCTGCCCCGGCAAGGGCCAACCCGGGGAGCGCGCCGAGCCTCGCTTCGATCCGCGCCAGTCGGTCGAGATGGCCGAGGTGATACTGAGGCATGGCGCCGGGCCAGCGTGCCACCTCCACCAACCGTGGAGGACCTTCGGCCCCCACCAGCGTGGCGAGTTCCTCTCGGGCCAGCGCCACCAATCGGTCATCGTCGAGGGAAGCCCGCTCCGGATCGAGGGCCCCGCCGAAGAACACCCGCAGAAGCACATGGCCGGCGGGAGCCCGGCCCGGGAATTTGGAACTTGCGAAGCTGACTGCCAGGGCGTGGTGCCCTTCGATGCGTGGCACGACGAGCCCCGCAGCGGAGAGCGGATGGGCAACCTGCCCCCGCGCATACCCCATCACCACGACCACCGAGCCGGCATACTCGATGCCGGCGAGCTCGGCGGCAAGCGGCGCATCGGCGACCACCCGCGCGGCGACCGTGGCCGGAAGGGCCACCACCACCCCGTCGGCGAGCATCGATTCCTCTCCCCCGCGGGCCAAACGCATCCCGATCCGCCAACGCCCGTCGGCCTCGCGGGCGATCGATGACACCGCCCCCTCCCGCTCGTCGACCCCGGCCCGGCGGAGCGATTCGGCAAGACGGGCGGGAATCGTCCCCATGCCCGAAGCGAGAGTGACAAACTGTCCGTACCGCGCCCCTTCAGCCCGGTGCGTTGCCCCCATTCGCCGCAGGCGGTCCTCCTCGGCGACCGACAGGCTTCCATGCTCCTGCTCCATGCGGAGGAATTCAGGGCAGGCCGCAGCCATGCTCAGCTTGGCCGGATCGGCGGTCCAGATCCCCGCCACGAGCGGCTGCACGAGCCTGTCGAAGGCCTCCCTGCCGAGACGGCGGATGGCAAACGACTCGAGGGACTCATCCCCGGTGGCCGGGCCAATTCCCAGCGGAGCAACCCCCCGTTCCGCCAGGACACGTGCCTTCCCCTCAGGTGAGAGGATGTCGGTGGCCCGGATCCCCTCCGGCTCCCCTGGGGCGAGGAGGCGGAAGCCGCTCGGCACCGGGAGGGTCTGGCCGCGGCAGCAGACCAGCGCTCGCCGGGCTTTTTCCTCGACAGCGATCAGTTCCCCGGACAGCCCGAGCCGCTCCACAAGCGCCATCCCCTCGGGGCGGGCGGCGAGGAAGTTGTCGGCGCTGCGTTCGATGAGCCAGCCGTCGCCCGAGAGCGTCTCGACGACCCCGCCATACCGCGGCGTTCGTTCAACCAGCACAACCCGGGGGCCATTCCTTCCCGCGTCCAGCAACGTCTCCGCGGCCACCAAGCCAGCCATTCCCCCACCGACGACGGCGACGATCCGCTGGGGTGGGGCCATGGTGAAGGCTCTTGTCCGCTGAGCAAAGCCCCCATTCTACCCGGTTGATCGTTCGCCGCCGGTTCGCGCCAGGGCCTACCCCAGCAGTGGGCCCTAGCAGACGGTGGCAGACGCCCCAGGCGTCGCCAAAAGGTGGCCGACGACTTTTCAGCGGACAGCAGGGATGAGAAGGAAGCTGGCCTAGACCCGGAAGGTGGGGGAAGCCTACTTTCCCCGCTCGATCACGGGCCCGCCCCCTCGGACGCGCCCCGCCCGCCCAAGGAGGAATCTCTCGTGGCCATGCTGCGGTGCTCAACGACTCGTGCCGGGAATCGTGCCGGAATTCGTGGAATGAAGCTGCTTGCCCTGCTCCTCCTTGCCGCAGCGGCGCCAGGGGTGAGGCAGACGCGAGGTGCCGAGCCGGCAAGCTTCACACCGCGCCGCCAGTACCGTGTTCCGGGCTGGGTGGAGGCGCTCGGCGAGGAGCGGAAGGCCCCGGTCGCCCGCAAGGTCACCACGCCCCAGGTCCGCCCTGTCCAGGCGACCGTGCAGACCCCGGCCCCACTGCCGACCCTCACGTTCCCCGCGACACCAATCCCCGTCACTGCGGCGCCGGTGACGATCGCTGCCACCCCCGCCGCCGGCTCGGCCGTCGCACCGGGCCGTGCTCTGCTCCGTTCCCGTACCCCTGCCGATGTCGATTCGCAGGCCCGACTGGTGAGTGGGTGGGGCGAACTGGGCGAACAGGCTCCCCTTGCCAGGCACGCGGCCGAATTCCTCGAGGACGATGCGACGCAGGTTCATGCACCGCACCACGAACTCGGTCCGGAGACGAGCGTGCTGCAGGTGAGCGACGCCTCGACCACCGCAGACGATTCGCCCGCAGACGACCCCCCGGTCCGCGGGACCGTCCCGGCGGCGATCCCGGCACCATCCGCCGATCCCACCCCTGCTGCGGCGGACGTCGCCCGCGACATCGACGAGGCACCGCTCCCTGTCGATGACTCCACCCCCGATCTTTCCCGGGTCGACCCCCAGGGGGAGCCGACCCTCGCGGTCGATCCCGCATCGTTCAACGGCATCGAGCCGGGGCGCACGACGGTCAACGAGATGAAGGCGGCGATGGAGCCGAAGTACGGCCTCGGCGAAGCCTTCACCCGCGAGGACGGATCGGCCGGATTCGCCTGGGCGCTCGACGAAGGCCCGTTCGAGCGAGCCGAGGCCACGCTGGCCGGCAATGTGGTCGAGTCGATCCGCATCAAGCTCGGCGATCCGCTGTCGGTCGATGAACTGGCGGCGATGTGGGAGATCGGCGACCTCAACTCGGTGTCGATTCTCGACGAATCGGGCGTCTCGATCGGCGAGGTGTTCCCGGAGCTCGGCCTGATCTTCAGCCTCAAGCCGGGCACCCGTTCGGCGCTGGCTGTGATGATCGAGCCGCTCGACCCCGAGGCCTTCGTGCTGCGGGCCGAAGGGGAACTCGACGGCGACACCCAGCTTGCCCTTCTCGACCTCAAGTACGCGGTCGAGATCGATCCCCAGCACCTCCGCGCCCGCCGCATGCTCATGGCTCTCCTCTGCGAGCAGGGGAAGTGGCAGCAGGCCCTCGCGCTCGGCACGACCACCGAGGAACTCGACCCTGAGGATGTCTGGACCCGCCTCAAGAATGCCAGCGTGCTGATGTCGCTCGGCCGCTTCGACGAAGCCCGTCACACGGTGGAGAGCGTCAAGGCGATGTCCCGCCTCGAAGCCGTCGCCGCAGCCCAGGTGGAACGGATGCTCGGCCGGATCGACCTCGAGGGGGGCAGGCCCGACTACAAGTCGGCCGTGAAGCACTTCGACGGCGCGATCCGCACGGCAATGCCGCTCAAGCAGCACAAGTCGAGATCGGTCCGCGAAGCGGCCCGTGATGTTCTCCTCGACGCCAACCTCGGCATGGCCGTGGCCATCGCCAAGGGCGACTGGCAGAAGAAGGGAGAGGTGGTGTCGAAGTGGCTGGCTGCGGCGACGAAACTTGTCGATGACGTCAGCCCCGACGCCGCCGATCGCCCCCTCCTCGACATCCAACTCTGCCGCGGTGCCCTTGCCGCCGCCTCCGGCTGCGATGCGCTCGACCCGCTCCCGTGGGTCAAGCGGCTCCTCGTCACCCGCGATCGGATGGCAACGGATCTGTCCGATCCCTGGCGTCGCCGTCAGGTCGACTGGGAGGTGGGCCATGGCCTCGCCGACGCCCTCGCCGCCAGCCAGAAGCGCGGCGAATCCTCCAAGCTGATCGACAACGCCACGCTCACCGTCGCCTACCTCGAACGGGGCGCCGAGCAGCGTGAACTGACCGACGCCGAGCGGGCCACGATCGGTGACCTGCTGTTCCGCATCGGCGTCCTCCACAGCCTGCAAAACGGCGACCATGCCACCGCCGTCACCTGGTTCGACAAGGTGCAGCCCTATTGGTCGCGCAACGCCTGCTTCACGGAGCACGGAGAAGTGGGCCGGCTGGGTGAATCGTATGTGAGCATGTCGGTGTCGTACTGGCAGGTCGATCGGCGCGACGATGCCCTCGACCTCTGCCGCCGCGGCATCGACTGCATGGTGACCGCCGTCGACGCCCGGCTTCTCGAGGAGCCGGCCCTGGCCCTGGCCTACGGCAACCTCTCGATGATGTATGCCGAGCAGGGGGAGGACGAGCGGTCGAAGACCTACGCCGAGATGGCCAGCCGGGCCGAGGCGGCCGGCAAGATGCAGTGAACGTCCGGATCGAGGGGCCCCATGGAGGGGGCTCACGGACCTCGCGGGAAGGGCGTGTCCAAGGATGGACACGCCCTTCGTCGTTTCCGGGAAGCCTGCGACCTACAGCAGGCTTTCCAGCAGGAGCCGCATCTTGCGGAGTTCGGCCACCTGATCGACGTTCTCCAGCGGCGGGACGTGCACGCTCAGGGCCCGCTTGTAGCCGACGCGTTCGAGTTGATTGAAAAGCTTGCCGTACTCGATGTTCCCCTGCCCGATCCGCACCTGGAAGGCGTCCGGCTTGGTGTCTCGCAGGTGGACATGGCAGACATACTTGAGGATCGGCTCCCAACTGGCCTGCTTCTTGTGGCCGAAGATGAAGTGACTCGGATCGAGCGTCACTCCCAGGCCGGGAACATTGCGGCAGAGGGAGGCGGTGGTCTCGGCGTCCTGCGTCATCCGCCCGGCAGCCGTCTTCACCCCGACGATGGCGTCGAGGCCGGTGGCAATCGCCACGAGTTTCCGCAACCGCTCGATCTCGCCGTTGAAGGGCGTGCCCAACTCGGATGACTCGACGACGATCGTCACCACGCCGAGCGACTTCGCCAGCCGGCAACAGGCGCTGAACTGGTCGTACATCACCGGCGTATCCGCCGCCACGAAGCTCACCGC
>CANGIH010000177.1 GCA_947453875.1 Planctomycetaceae bacterium
ATCTTCGAGTTGCTCCTCCTCTTCGGCGTCGGGGCGATCACGCTCACGGCCTTCGGGGTGATCTCCGCCGGGGCGATGGCCCTGACAGGCGTCGCGCTGGCACCGTCTCAGAATTCCTGCATCCTCGGCGTCTGCTCGCGTTTGTCGAATAGCCTCGACGTCCCCGTGCGTGGCGTCCGTTTCCTCGTTGCGCTGATCACGCTGCTCACGGGGATCCTTCCCGGCGTGCTCCTCTATCTCGCCGCGGGGGTGGTGATGTCGTGGTCTGACGCCCCGCCCGAAGACTTCTCTCGGGGCTTCGCGGCGACCGACCGGGGCCCCGTCGTACTCGGCGTCTGCCGGCGACTCGCGGCCCGGCTCGATGTGCCGGTGACTCCGGTCCGTTTCCTCGTCGTTGTCGCCACGCTCTTCACCGGAGTCGTCCCGGGACTGATGCTCTACTGCCTCGCCGCTTTCCTCCACACCGATCATGCCCGGCGGACGCTCGGCCGCTTCGCCCGCTCGCTCGACGAGCTCCGCCACGACGTGCCGGGGGCTTCCGACCGGGCCGCCTTGTGGAGCGCCCCCGGCCCCGGTCCGCGGCGCATCGGCCGCTACCGGATCGTTGGCGAACTCGGCCGCGGCGGCATGGGAACGGTCTACCGCGGCCGCGACGAAGCGCTCGGGCGCGACGCCGCGGTGAAGGTGATTCGACCGATGCCGGGGGAGGATGCGGGGGCCCTTCACCGCTTCGGAGAGGAGGCCCGCGCCGCCGCGTCGCTCGCCTCCCCCCACATCGTCCAGATCTATGAGTTCGACCCGCTCGCCAGGCCCTCTTTTCTGGCGATGGAGCTCGTGCCGGGCGCGAGCCTCCAGCAGATGGTGAAGGGGAGGGGCGCGTTCCCGGCGGCGACGGTGATCGACTGCGCGCTGCAAGTCCTCGACGGGCTCGCCACCGCCCACGCTGCAGGAATCGTCCACCGCGACATCAAGCCGGCCAACATCCTCCTCGCCACGACCGGCCCCGCCGCCGGGACCTACAAGCTCACCGATTTCGGCTTGGCGAGAAGCCCCGACCGGCAACACACCCTCACAGCCTCCGGCTCACTCCTCGGCACACTCGCCTACCTCGCCCCGGAAGTCGCCCTCGGCGAAGACGCCACCGCTGCGAGCGACCTTTACAGCCTCGGCGCCACGCTCCACGAAATGCTCACCGGCCGGCCGCCGCTATCGGCCTCGAGTCCCCTCAAGCTCCTCCGCAAAATCACGACCGAAACGATCCCATCGATTGGTTCGGCATGCCCCGATCTTCCTGTTGATGTCGCCGCCTGGCTCGACAAACTCGTGGCCCCCGATCCGCTCGATCGCTTTCCCTCGGCCGCGTCGGCCGCTGCAGGCCTCGCAGCGTTGCCAGCAGCCGCGGGCGCGACGACCGATCTCTCCGCCCTCGCCCCGCTGGGGCCGCCGCCGCTTCCCGACGCTGATCCCTGGCACAGGCGCGCCACGCCGGCGGCTGATCGCAGCCGGGGATCAGCTGCTGACGTGCGGCTCGACGGGGTCCTCAACCGGGCCGCGGCGTTCGAGGCGAGTGGCAGCGATCTCCTCGGCGAGCAGACCGTCACCGACATCGCCCGCGAGCTCAACCTCGACGCCGGCGAAGTCCGCGCCATCCTCCGCGCCCATCGGCAGGGGAGGGGAGGGCGGGGCCGCGACGCCGACAGCATCGCCGGGGTGTTCGGGGAGGCCCTCGGCCAGAAGGATCGGCGACGTCCACCGGCAAATCGCTGGGACGGGGCCGGCCCGCGCGTCGATCATCGGGCAATGCGTCAACTGTTGATCGCGGCGATCGCGGGGGCTGTGGCGATTCCCCTGATCGTGATGGCGATGCGAACCGAATACCAACGCCAGGCATCGCCCCGCAAGATGGCGATCGAGCGCGAACTGCCCCCGCTTCCCTCACTGCCGCAGGCCGAGGCTGAGCTCGGGCCAGCGTCGCCCCACGATCCCCCCCATCCCCCCCATCCCGCCGAGCCCGCCCCGTCGCCCCGGCTTCCGGCCTTCGAGTCAAAGCCACGTTCGGCCTCCCCCCCCGCCGAGGCGTTCAATCGCTCCGTGGTGAGCTTCCCCGTGTTGAGTCTCGTTGCCCTCAGCTGTCTCGGCCTCGCGACCCTCTGGTCGATCGGCTTCGGCGTGTCGCTCGTGTGGCGTGCGATCCGCCGCTTGATGCGGAACTGGGCTTGAACCACAGGCACCCGACGGCGACAAACCCACCCCCGGCTCGTTCCCTGCCGGGCCCCGTGGGATGCCGCCGATGCCACGCCCTCGCCTCCGGCTGATTGCCATTTCCATGAAGATCATGGTGATGCTCTGCGCGGCGAGCCTGCCGGCTGCGGCCCTGGCCCAGGCGCCCCTGGCCGCTCCCGAGACCGTCACCCCGGGCGCAGTCGTGCCCACGCTTCAGATCCCCGCCCCCGTGCAATCGCTCCCCGCCCCGGCCGCCGCGCCGCTCCCGACGGCTCCGCCTCCGGCGACGGTTCCCGGGATCGTGCAGCCGCTGCCAGCGCTCCCCACGACGCCCCTCTTTCCCGGGCTCCCTCTGCCGGGACAATCGCTCGACCCGTTCGCCCCCCTCCCTCCCGGCGCGGTCGTCGGCCCGGCCGGGCCGGTGGTTCCAGGGCCGCCGCCGGGTCCAAAAAACAGCGTCGTCATCCCGCCGCTCGACGCCGAGGTCGTCTGGCAACAGATGGTCGACACGATGGACGACTTCTTCAAAATTCAGTCGGAGCAACGCGTCGTGTTTGCCAACGGCGTCCCGGCCGAGGGAAGGATCGACACCTACCCGCAGACTGGCGCCACGCTCCTCGAGCCGTGGCGTGGCGATTCGGTCGGTTTCCGCGAGCGGCTCGAATCGACGCTCCAGTCGATCCGCCGCTCCGGCTCGATGCGACTCATTCCCGATCCATCCGGTTGGCGGATCGAGACGGTCGTCCTCAAGGAACTCGAAAACCTGCCCCGGCCGATGCGGGCCACCGCCGGCGGTGCATCGTTCCGCAACGACGACTCCCTCTACCGTTACGGCACCCCGCTCCCCACGCTCGGCCAGCAGGTCGGCGACCAGCCACGCCCGGTCGCCAACCCGACGCCGAACCTCGGCTGGATCCCGCTGGGCCGCGATCCGCTTCTCGAGCAGAAGATGCTCGGCAAGGTTCTCGGCCGGCTCGGCATCGCGCCGCTCCCCCAGACAGGCCCCGCCTACCAAGCCGCTGATCCCACCACCGGTCTCCCCGCCGCCCTCCCCGGCCCCGCCACGAGTACAACCAGTGTCGGCCCGGCACCAAAGGGCCCCGTCTACGGCGCGCCGATCCGCCCGGAGCAGTTGCCCGCTGGCGCCCTCGTCGCCCCCGGGCCTCCGGTCCCGATCGAGTCGCTCCCGGTGCCGACGCCAAAGTAGGCCCGTGCGGGGACGGATTCAGGCTCGAGCGTGGCTTCGGGGTCGCCCGTGCCCCGTCGCCGGACGTTCGCTTCGGGCATCCATGCCCTCCGCTCTCTCCGCGCCGCTATCGCTTTCGCCCTCCGGGCTGCGCTCACCGGCGAGGCCGGCTCTCGGAGCACGGGCGCCCCCTCGCTGGAGCGCGTCAGCGCAGGCTGCTTCTTGACAGCGCTCAGGCGAGGCGGGGATCGGCGAACGCTCGAGGAGAGCGGAGGTCCCCCGACGAACGACGAGACTTTTGCCGGCCCCGCCGACGAACCACGTCAAGGCCTTGTCACTGCACCGCCCTCCTGAATGTCGAGCGGGCCCCGTCTCCCGTCAGCGCGGCTCGTCGGTGACGCAGCCTTCGCTCGCCGGGGCGACGCAGCGGATGTACTTGGCGAGGATCCCGCGGGTGGCCTTCAGCGGCGGCGCGGTCCAGGCGGCACGGCGTTTGGCGAGATCGGCGTCGGAGACGGCGAAGTCGAGCCGGCCGCTGTCGCCGTCGATCGTCACCTTGTCGCCATCGTGCACCAGCGCGATCGGCCCCCCTTCCTGCGCCTCTGGGACGACGTGCCCGACGATGAAGCCGTGGGAGCCGCCGGAGAAGCGGCCATCGGTGATCAACGCCACGTCGTTGCCCATTCCAGCCCCCATCAGGGCCGAGGTGGGGGTGAGCATCTCGGGCATCCCCGGGCCCCCCTTCGGTCCCTCGTAGCGGATGATGATCACGTCTCCGCGCTGGATCTTCCCCTGCTCGAGGGCGGCGAGCATCGCCTCCTCGCTGTCGAAGACGCGGGCGGGGCCCTCGAAACGTGCCCCTTCCTTGCCGGTGATCTTGCCGACGGCACTCCCCGGGGCGAGGTTGCCGTGGAGGATGGTGATGTGGCCGGTCGCCTTGATCGGTTGCTCGAGCGGATGGATCACCTTCTGCCCCGGCGTGAGTCCCTTGTTCGTGGCGAGATTCTCGGCGAGCGTCTTGCCGGTGCAGGTCAGGCAGTCGCCGTCGAGGAGTCCCTTGTCGAGCATGTACTTCATGAAGCCGCTGGTGCCGCCGACGGCGTGGAGATCCTCCTGCACGTAGCGGCCGCTCGGCTTCAGGTCGGCAATGTAGGGAATGCGACGGGCAACGGCTTGGAAGTCGGCCGGCGTGAGTTCGACCTCGACGGCGCGGGCCATGGCGATGAGATGGAGGACGGCGTTGGTCGAGCCACCGAGGGCCATCGTCACCACCATCGCGTTCTCGAAGGCACGGCGGGTCATGATGTCACGGGGCTTGATGTCGCGCTCGAGGAGATGCCTGACCGCGGCCCCGGCCCGCCGGCATTCATCGAGCTTGGCCGGATCGACAGCCGGGATGCTCGCGCTGTCGGGCAGCGACATGCCGAGGGCTTCGATCGCGGTCGCCATCGTGTTGGCGGTGTACATGCCGCCACAGGCGCCGGCGCCGGGGCAGGCCTGACGGACGACGCTTGATCGTCGCGAGTCGTCGATCCGCCCGGCGACATATTCCCCGTAGCACTGGAAGGCCGAAACGATGTCGAGCGGAGTGCCATCGGCGAGGTGGCCGGCCCGGATCGTGCCGCCGTAGACCATGATCGCCGGCCGGTTGAGCCGGCCCATCGCGATCAGGCAGCCGGGCATGTTCTTGTCGCAGCCGGGGATCGCCACGAGGCCGTCGTACCACTGGGCCTGCATCACCGTCTCGATCGAGTCGGCGATGATATCGCGCGAGGGGAGCGAGAAGCTCATCCCGTCGGTGCCCATTGAGATCCCGTCGCTGACGCCGATGGTGTTGAACCGCATCCCCACCATGCCGGCGGCCACCACGCCATCCTTGACGACTGCGGCGAGATCGCCGAGGTGCATGTTGCAGGTGTTGCCGTCGTACCACATGCTCGCGATCCCGACCTGAGCTTTGTCGAGATCGGCCGGCTGCAAGCCGGTGCCGAGAAGCATCGCCTGCGAGGCCCCCTGCGAGCGGGGTTGCGTGATCCGGGAACTGATGCGGTTGATGGCGGTCATGACGCGGATGGATCCTCGGGGAGTTGTCACGGCGGCAGTGGGGGCAAAGCGGCCTAGCCCGGAGCCGAGCCGAGCGGGCAGAATAGTCTCTCGGATAGCCCTTGGAAAGCGACCGGAGCGACCCCGCGCCACCATGCCAGCCAACCTCCGCCCCCCGCAGTTCATCTACTTCGATCTCGGGAACGTGATCGTCAACTTCGACCGCGAGCATGCCGTCCGGCAGATGGCCGCGGTAGCCGGGACCACGACCGAGGCCACCCACGCCGCCGTCTTCACCGGGGGACTCCAGGCGAGGCTCGAACGGGGCGAGATCGACTGGGCCGGATTCCATGACGCCTTCAGCCGAGCGACCGGATCGACAAGTGACCCGGCCAGACTGGCCGACGCGGCAAGTGACATGTTCACCCTCAACG
>CANGIH010000178.1 GCA_947453875.1 Planctomycetaceae bacterium
GAAGGGGATCGAGCACACGGTGCAGAAGGTGCCCCCGGAAACAGAGACCGTGGCGGCGAAACCACAGGGCGACGGGGTGGACGCCGTGCCCACACTCCCGGCAGAGAGCCACGAGGCGGGCGAAGCCGCGAAGGCACCGAGCGTCGATCCAGCACGGGAGGAATTCCGAAAGGACCTGGCACAGAAGCTCGAGCGATTCGATCGACAGATCGCCGACCTGCGCATGAAGGTCGGGAAGCTCGAAGCGGCGGCAAGAGCGGAATGGGATGAGAAGCTCGCAGCCCTGATCGCCAAGCGCGACATGCTCGCGGCCATGCTCGACGAGGCGATGAAGGCCACGAGTACAGCCTGGACGTCACTCACGGATCGCGCCCACGACACCTGGGACGAGCTCGAAAAAGCGGCCCGCGAGGCCCGGGAGGAGCTTTGAGGCAAGCGCGGGCCACTGGGCGCAGGTGCCCCTTCGCCGTATCGTTTCATGGGCTCTATTCCCCCGTGGAGGGTGTCATCGATCCATGATCAACGGCGTTGCAGTGGAGATCATCGAAGCCGACTTGAGCCGACCCGAGCACCAGCAGGCGGTGGTAACGATGACGGCCGCCTACGCGATCGACGAGATGGGCAACGGCGAACCGCTCCCCCCTGAGGTGCTCGATCGCCTCATCCCCGGGCTTCGCGCTCACCCCACGACGCTCGTCTTCCTCGCCTCCGTGGTCGGCCGCGTCGTCGGACTCGCCACCTGCTTCGTCGGCTTCTCGACGTTCGCGGCTCGCCCGATCATCAACATCCACGATCTGTGCGTCCTCGCGCCCAACCGCGGCCAGGGGATCGGCCGGGCGTTGCTCCAGGCGGTGGAGCACGCGGCGGTGCAGCGGGGCTGCGCGAAGGTGACGCTCGAAGTCCTCGAACAGAATCGGCCCGCCCGGAGCCTCTACGAAAGCCTCGGCTTCACCCCGGCCGTCTATCGCCCCGAGAACGGCGTGGCCCTCTTCTACACGAAAGCCCTCGCCACGGACGCAACTGAACCATCGTGACCGAAGCGATGCCTCGAACGGAATTCGACCGCCGCCGGATCAAATGCGAGCGACGTCCATTCCTGGCAGGTGGGAATCGTGCCATTCGGCTTGAGGAACGGCGAGTTGTCCTTATCGTCATACTGCACCCGCGCCTCGAGGATGTTGAGAGAACGCCGCTGCAGGGAGCCGAGAAGCCGCGGCAGCGCGACACAGCCCCCCATCACCGTCGGGAACTCGCGGGTGGACCACAGGCCCCCTTCACGCCCGCCACGACGCGAGGCGCTCCGTCGCTTCCCAGACGGAACAACTCGGCTCGTAGCCGAGTTCACGGCGGGCCGCGCTGATATCGAAGTAATGGTCGGTCGCCATCTCCTCCACCAGAAACCGGGTCAGTGGTGGATCGGACTGGAGGCCACACACCCGCCAGGCCGCCTCCGCGGCCGTCGCCGCCGCCAGGGCCACTCCCAGCGGGATCTTCCGCCGCACCGGCGGAAGGCCATGGATCGCAAGCACCCGACCGATCCACTCCCACAAGGGCACGGGAGAACCCTGGCTTATAAAAAAGGGGCGGCCTCCGGCAGACGGCCGTTCACCGAGCGCCGCTGCCGCGAGGATATGCGCCGCGACACAGTCGTCGATGAAGGTCAGATCGACGAGATTCCTCCCCTGCCCCACTTGCACCAGCCGGCCGGCACGGGCGCGTTTGAGGATTGTCGGCACGAGATTCGTGTCACCCGGGCCGAAGATGAGGTGGGGTCGCAGCGAGGCCGTCCGAAGGCGATCACCATGGGCGGCGAGCACCGCCCGCTCCGCTGCAGCCTTCGTCTGCGGGTAGAACGCACTGTAGCGTGAGGGATAGGGCTGCGACTCGTCGACTCCCCGCAGGTCATGGGCCGCAGCGACGACACTCGGCGAACTGGTGAACACGAGCCTCGGCACCTCCGCAGCGCGGCAGGCCGCGATCACGTTGTCGGTGGCGGTGACATTCCCCTCCACAAAGGACTCGAGCCGTCCCCACATCGTCACATGGGCCGCCGTGTGAAACACACACTCCATGCCAGAGAAATGCCTGGCAAGCGCCGCCGGGGCATCGGAGGCCGACAGATCGTGGACGACGGTGCGGATTCCGTCGGCAGCAAGAGCCGGATAGTCGCGCCGGCCGAGGGCCGTCACATCATGCCCGAGCGCCCGCAACCGCCGGCACAACGCGGCACCGACAAACCCACCACCACCGGTGACGATCGACCTCATGGGCTATCCGCGGAGTCGATCTCGACCGTATCGATCTCGATGGGCGCCTGCGTGCGGGCCCAGACTGCGAGACGGTCGCGGAAAATCTTGGCGTTGTGGCGGGCATCGACCGGAAAGGAACGATGGAAATAGAACCGCCGGATCGACGCCGTGACCGGATCGAGGGCACCGATCGACCGCAATTCCCTGGCCAGCATCTGGCGGGCCTCCGCCCCGAGTCGATGCGACCGCGGCTCGATGACGACCGCCGGCACCCCGCCGACATCGATGAGCGCCGAGCGCCCCACCTGCGGATGGCGATTGAAGACATTCTCCACAGGCACGCTGTGCAAAACCCCGCCGGGCGTCACCACCATGTGCGCCCGGCGGCCGCAGAAGTAGAGTTGGCCTTCGGCGTCGAGGTAGCCCATGTCCCCCATCCGATGCCAGACTCCCCCCCCGTCAGACACCTTGCTGACCGCGGTGGCCTCCGGACGGGCCAGATACTCCCGACTCACCGTGGCGCCGCTGACCACGATCTCGCCGATCACCCGCTCAGGGCAATCGACAAGCGCGGCCGGCTCCCCCGGCGTGACCGCATGGACGACACGGAGCGCGACCCCGTCGATCGCCCGGCCGACCGGAGTCCCCTCCTCTCCCGACAGGGCGAGCATCGGAGGTTGACGCCGCAATTCGGCGGCCGAGGCCATCGTCACCGGCAAGGCCTCGGTGGCGCCATAGGGGGTGAAACTCTCGGCCTGGGGGCAGGCGGCCGAGACCAGGTCGATCGTCGCCTGCGACACCGGGGCACCGGCCATGAACACCCGACGCAGATGCGGCAGCGACTCGCCAGTCTGCCGGCAATACTCGGCGAGCTTCGACCAGAGCGTCGGCGATCCGAACGACGTCTGATTGCCCAAGTCGCGCATCACCCGGATGATCTGCTTGGGAACCAGCGCCAGCGGACGGCTCGGGTCGAGCGGCGGAAAGATGCTCCCCACCCCGAGCGCCGCGGTGAACAGGCTGAAGACGGGGAGGAGCGGAAGATCCTGCTCGCCGCCGCGGAATCCGAACTGCCCACGGAACACCGCCAGTTGCTCGGTGAGCATCCGATTGGTGAACACGACCCCCTTCGGACGCCCCGTGGCTCCGGAGGTGAAGGCGACAAGCGCAGGATCGTCGGCCTGGCGCGGAATCGGCGCCGGCGGAGGGCCGCTGCGGCGACCAAGCTCGCGAATCGGCGTGGCGCCGAACACCGGGAACCGGCCGGCGACGACATGAAACCGGAGCGATCTGAAAAGCTCCGCGGCCTTGAGGCGGAGGAGATGCGCCTTGGGAACACCAATGAATCCGCTCGGCTGGGCTTCCTTCATGCAGGCCAGGACCGCATCGATCCCCATTCCCGGATCGATGAACACCGGCACCGCACCGCGCCCCATCACCGCATAGCTCAAGGCGAGGAAATCAGCCCCCGGGGTGACGAGCATGATCACCCGCTCGGCGGCCCGCAGACCGGCCGACGCCAGCCCACGCTCGTAGGCATTGATGCGATCAGCGAGCGCCGCGAAGTCGATCGTGTCGTAACGGGGACTGGCGCGCCAGCGCGGAAACGACACTTTCGTCACCGCCGAGACCCACGGAGTCGCCACGGCCGAGGCCTGAAGGGCTGCGTAAAGCCCCCCTGATGAAGGCTTTCCGCTCCCCTCGGAGGCCTGCGTCCCATCGACCTCAACGTTCGCCACACCTGCGGGGAAATCGCCGGCGCCAGCCTCGGCCCCCGGCTGGAGAAACTCCCGCACCTCGGCGATCGCCAGGCCGGGTGCATCCTCGAGGACCAGATGGGAAGCCATCGGGATCCGGACGACATCGGCGGCAGGAAAGCGGGCGGCGAAGCTGCGGAGGATCTCAGGGTGGAAACAGGGATCCTTCATTCCCCAGAGGATCTTCACCGGCTTGTCGGCAAGTGCCGGCAGGCCGGCCGCCACCTCCGCCATCAGCGCCGCGGTCGGATGCGAAGGGGTAAAGGGAATGTCGCGGACAAACCCCCACACCGCCCGACGGCTGGCCCTGGTGCGATACGGCCCGTGGTAGCCCTGCCTGATCTCATCGGGGAGCACACGGGCCACGCCATGGGAGGTCAGCAACTTCATGAACCGCATCGAGTGCTGCGTGATCAGCCTCCCCAGCACCGGGGCCGCTGCCTGACGGATCATCCCGGGCAGAAGATCGGTCTCGGCGAGGATGGTGTTGAAGTAGACGAGCCGTTCGACGGCGTCGGGCCGACGAACCGCGAGGGCCGTCCCGATCGGTCCCCCCCAGTCGTGCATGACAAGCGAGAACCGCTCGACGCCGAGTTGCCCGAGAAGTTCCTCAAGGTGCCGGACACGGTCGTCGGCACGGAAATAGCCCTGCTGCGGCTTGTCGGAGAGGCCGCACCCGACATGATCGGGAACGATCACCCGGAATTCCTGACGGAGGGCCGTGATCAGATTGCGAAACTGGAAACCCCAGGTCGGGTTTCCGTGGAGACAGACGACGACAGGGCCGCTTCCTTCGTCGACATAATGCATGCGGTGCCCGGAGGCCGCGGGATCCCCCTGCCGCCCGACCGTGGCGAACCGGGAGGGGAAGGGATAGAGGGCACCGTAGGGAAACGACAACGGCCCCTGTTCGCGGCCCGATGGCTCGTGGTCGATGGGAAACGCTCCGCTCATGGGTCGGTCGATGGCCGGAATGACGACTCTACCACTCGAACCCGAGAAACCGCGTGTTGAGGCCGCTGCCGAACGCCGTCAGCAACACCCGCTGACCCGGCTGGATGTTTTTCTCCTCCGCACCGATCGCCAGCGCCGCAGGCAACGCGGCCGACACCATGTTGCCGTACCGCTTGTAGATGGCGAAATCCTTGTCGTAATCGAGCCCCATCTCCCGATAGAAGGCATCGTTCACCTGCCGGCCGACCTGATGGCAGAAGACATGATCGACGTGGTCCTTCGACCACCCGAGGGAGGCGGTCACGTCGGGAAAGGCGCGGCCACCGAGTTTCGCCGCCGCGATCATCAGTTGCGCCGCATCGGAGGTCATGATCGGGGCGATCTCCTCCCCCTGGCCGACGCTGAAATCGCCATTGCCGATGCAAAGCTGATGGTGCTGCGAGGCCGAGCGGGCCACGCCTCCCACAAACCGGTGCCTGCTGGTGGCGATACTGTCGTGGCATAGCACCGCAGCCACCGCACCGCAGCCGAGGGTGAGCGTGGGGAGCATCTGGAGGATCCGGTCGCGGGTGATGCTCGTGTCGGCGAGGAGTTGCTCGCAGGTGGTGTGAACGACCTTGGAGATGTTCTCGCCGGAGCAGAGGATCCCGGCCTTCACCGTCCCGGCCTCAATCAGGTGGGCGAGCATGATCAGGCCATCGCTGAACCCGATGCAGGCGTTGGTGATGTCGAGAACGAGCGATTCCTCGGGGATGCCGAGGTTGTGATGCACCAAGCAGGCGGTGGCCGGCTCGAAGAAATCGCGCGAGACCGAGCAGTTGATCAGGGCACCGATCTGGTCGGGGCGGAATCCGGAGCGGTCGAGGGCTTCACGGGCGGCGACGGTGGCCACGGAACTCGGCGTCACCGAGGTGGGCCA
>CANGIH010000179.1 GCA_947453875.1 Planctomycetaceae bacterium
GTTCCTCGACGGTGAGCCCCGTGCTCCCCGCTTCGGCGGGCTCCGACTGCGAGAGAATCAGTTCGGAGAGGTCGCGTTTCTTCCGCAACACCTCGTCGATCCGCTCCTCGATCGTGTCGGCGGCGAGGTAGCGGGTGACGGTGACGGCACCGGCGGCGCCGATTCTGTGGGCCCGGTTCACCGCCTGATCCTCGACGGCCGGATTCCACCACCGGTCGAAGAGGAAGACATACTGCGAGAACTGGAGATTGAGCCCCACGGCGCCGGCGCCGTAGGAGAGGAGGAGGACGGAGTGACGGCGATCGGTCTTGAACCGCCGAATCGCCTCGTCGCGGGCCGCGGTCGACATCCCGCCGTGGTACTGCAGCGCCCCGAAGGGCGCGAGTTCCTTCTCGAGCTTTCCGAGTGTCTCCACCCACTGGCTGAAGACGAGCGCCTTGCGGCCGCTGGCCTGCACCTCCTCGAGATCGGCCTTGAGGCAGTCGAGCTTCGCGCTGTCGCCGGAGTGCGTGTCGAAGTTGCAGATCTGCTTGAGACGGAGGACGAGTTCGAAGACATGGCGGATCGTCGCCGATCGCCCCATCTCCGCCAGCCGGAGAACGCCATCCTCCTCGGCAAGCCGGTAGGTCTCACGTTGTTCGGGCGTCAGTTCGATCCGTTCGTCGCGGTTCATCCGCGGGGGGAGATCCTTGAGGACCTTGTCCTTCGTGCGGCGGAGGACGTGGTCGGCGGCGGCGGCCCCGAGGGCCCGCGGTGACATCCGCTCGTCGAGATGCCCCGGGGCGACGAACTCGAACAGGCCGACGATGTCGTCGGCGGAGTTCTCCACCGGCGTGCCGGTGAGGGCCCAGCTGCGCCGTCGCTGGATGGCCCGCACGGCATGGCTGGTCTGGCTCGAGCTGTTCTTGATCCGCTGCGCCTCGTCGAGCACGACCAGATCGAAGGATGCCTTGAGTTCGGCGACCATGTCGCGATCCCGGACGACCGATTCGTAGTTGGCGACCTTCACCGGGACATCCGCCAGAGCCCACTGCCAGCGGCGCCGTTGCGGATCCCCCTCGATCACAGCGACGGGAATCTCCGGGGCCCAGTCGCCCAGCTCGCGCACCCAGTTGGAGACGAGCCCCTTGGGGCAGACGACGAGCACCCGGCGGGCTTCGCCGGCATGGATGAGGAGCCGGATCGACGAGATCGCCTGCATCGACTTGCCGAGGCCCATCTCGTCGGCGAGGACGGCGGCATGCCGTGGCATGAGGAACGCCATCCCCTCGAGTTGGAACGGGAACGGCTGGCGGGGAAAGTCGAGGTGGCAGGAGCGGAGGAGCGTTTCCAGGTCGGGCTGGAGCAGGAACCAGAGCCGCTCTTCCATGCGAACGACGTCGCCGGGAGGAGCGATGCGTGTGCCGGCACGGAGCCGGGGCAGCGCGGGCGTCGATGCACTCGTCGCGGGAGCGATCGGCACGGAGGGCGCTTGCACCGCCGGCCTGACAGGCACCACCGGCGCAGCAGCCGAGGGGCGTGGGAAGCGGTAGCTGGCGACGACGGGGGGGGTGTCGAGGAGGGGGACGGCTGCCACCGTTGGCCGCGTGCCAGGGAGCGGCAGCCGCAGGACGCGCGGCGTGGGGAGCGGCGGCAAGCGCCACACCGGCAGGACCGAGAGCGCAGGCAGGCCGAGATCGGCCGCGTGGAGGCTCCGGACGCTGCCACTCCCTCCCGTTCCCCGTCCGATGCCACGGTCCATGCATTCCCTCCTCGTCGAATCCCCAGCGATCGAGCCGGTCACGAGCCAATCAGTGCCGCTGCGCTTCCTCGATCGCGGCGCGGATTCGCTCGAACGGTTCACGGAGATCGACCGCACCAGCCAGCCCCTCGAGGCTCTCGACGACAGCCATGGAGGCACCGGGCAGACAGACCTGCAATCCTCCGACGCTCACGGAGCCCTCGTCCGCACCGGGCTGCCCGGCCGAGCCGACGTAGCCGACCGGGAGCGTCGTGTGCGCCCGGACATGGAGGAGGGCCTCGGAGTCGGTGAGGATCGCCACCGGCGCAGTGGTCGCCTCCGCCAGAAGGCTCGCGCCGATCTGTCGACCATGGAGATGGCCCGGCAGCGTCGCGCCGTAGAGGATCTGCTGGGCCCGCGAGACCTTCACCGGCGTCGTGCAGTGGAACTCGAGTGGGCGGCCGGTCGAGTCGACGACGAGGTAGCCCCCGAAGATGCCGTGGGTCGGGGAATCGACCGTCGTGAGAAACCCGAAGGTCGCTGCCGTGCCGCTGTCACCCGCCTGATCCCGCATTGCCGTCAGCCACCCGGAGGCGGCCGTCCCGAGGCGAAAGGCCCGTGCGCGGCGTGGCCGTCCCACCCCGCCAGCCCCTTGCATCGGGTGGGCGCCCGCCGCACTTGAGGCCCGTCATCCCCTGCCCCCCGGGCGGGTGGCGATCGGGGCACGCCGCCGCAGGCTGGGAAAACCCTGACGGCCCCGTCCGTCGGCCCGGTGAAGGAGGGAGGGCTACCATTCCACGCAGTCTGGGTAGAATTCAGCCGGTCGATCCGTGTCGTTGGACCAAATTCCATCTCCGCGCGAGCCGTGCCATGAGCGACTTTCCGCCGGTGTTCACCCAACTCGACATCTCCGCCAACTCGATCACGCCGGGCGCCGCCCAGGGGGACTCCCAGGCGCGGCACCTCCTCGCCGAGTCGGTGCTCCTCCAGCAGCGGCAGATCGAACTCCTCACCCGGCAGTGCGAACTCCTCACCGACCTCGTGGCCCAGGTCTCGCTCCAGCAGCGCCAGCGTGCCGCGGAACTGAAAGCCTGGAAGGAAGCCAACCCCGAACTGGCCCGCTCCTGCCGGCAGGCGGCCGAGTCGCTCGCCAAGGTCCACACCGAGTTTCTCGCCGGCATCGCCACCGAGGCCTTCGAGAACGCCGAGAATTACACCGACAGCGAATACGCGCTCGGTGAATTCATCGACCGTTACGGGCCCCGTCTGGCCCACTTCAACGGTGTCCTCCAACTCTTCGCCCAACTCGGAGCCCCCCCGGTGACGCCGGGAGAGGGCTGATCCACTTTCCACCCCCTTCAGGGAACTTTTGATGTCGTCCGACGCCTCCGCCAAGAAGCCGGTTTTTCAGGTCGCCGACGAGGCCGCCGTGAAGCAGGCCCGCGCCACCCTCGACGCCCACGCCGTGGAGATGATGGCCTGGCACTTCCATCCCTCCACGGGCTGCCCGTTCTGGCTGGAGTATGCGAAGTCGTTGAACTTCAATCCGATCACCGAAGTGAAGAACTACGACGACCTGAAGAAGTTCCCCCCCTTCGAGGACGAATGGCTCCGCGGCGGCCCGGTGACCCGCTGGATTCCCAAGGGCTTCGCCGGCCAGCCGGCCTACGTCTTCGAGACCGGTGGCACGACGGGCGTGCCGAAGTCGCGCGTCAACATGCGTGACTTCCGCACCGATTACGAGCAGTTCAGCGACACGCTCCCCGACGAATACTTCCCCCGCGGTGCCAACTGGCTGATGCTCGGCCCCTCCGGCCCACGGCGGCTGCGGCTCTCGATCGAGCACCTCGCCCAGCACCGCGGCGGCATCTGCTTCTGCGTCGATCTCGACCCACGCTGGGTCGTCAAGCTCATCCAGAAGGGGTGGATGGAGCACCTCGAAGCCTACAAGCAGCACTGCATCGACCAGGCGATCACGATCCTCGAGGCGGGCCACGACGTGAAGTGCATGTTCACGACGCCGAAGCTCCTCGAGTCGTTGGCGCTCGGGCTCGAGAAGCGCGGGACGACGATCCGCAAGGCAGGCATCACCGGCATCTTCTCCGGCGGCACCGAGTTCACCCCGCAGTGGACCCGCTTCGCCGTGGAGGAACTCCTCGACGGCGCCTTCATGACCCCCACCTACGGCAACACGCTCATGGGCCTGGCGGCCTCGCGTCCGGTCGTGCCGGCCGACGGCTACACGATCGCCTACTACGCGCCGCAGCCCCGGGCGGTGATCGAGGTGGTCGACTTCGACGATACCAACACCGTCGTCCCCTACGGCGGCACCGGCCGGGTGAAGCTCACCACGCTCACGAAGGAGACATTCGTCCCCGGCTTCCTCGAGCGTGACGAGGGGGAACGCGAGCTTCCCTACGCGAAATACCCCTGGGACGGCATCAGCGGTGTGCGGCCGTTCCGTGAGCTCGCCTCCTCCACCACCGTCGGCGTGTACTGATTTCTCGCCCGCCGGGCCATCGTGGCCCCGGCGGGCTTGGGGCTGAGGGCAGCTTGGCTGCCCTCAGCGGAGGCTTGCGGTCGCATCTCCGGGCGACCGTGGGCGCCTCCTGGGGCCGGGGCACGGCGGTTGGTCTGACTTCGATTTGCGATCTCTTTCGAAAACGTTGCAGGAGTCCTGTTGATGCACCTTCCCGCCTTCCGTTTCGGCAAGCCCTATGAGTCGATCGAGCGGACGAAGCTCGTCCACTTCCTCACCGGTGAGCCGGTGGCGGAAGTGAGCCAGGTCGGCGGGGCGATCGTCGGCCGCGACATGCAGAAAGCCGCCAAGGCCCGCGACGCGCTGCTGACGCTCGACCCGGAAGACGTTGTCGAGCGCCTCCAGACGGCAGGGAATCACTACGCCCACGGCACGCTCACCGTCGGCGACACCAAGCAGTCTCCCGACGACTTCGTCAAACAGCAGTCGGCCACGACCGGCCTCCCTGAGACACTCTGCCGGGCAAACATGCAGAAGAACATGTTCGTCCTCTCGAACATGGACCGGATGCTCGACGCCCTCTCCCGCGGCCTGCCGCCGGAGATCTTCTGGAAAGGCTACGGCCGCGAGCACCGCGATGTCGTCGTCAGCTACCAGGCCCAGTCGCCCGTGCTCGGGCTCGTGCTGCCGTCAAACTCCCCCGGCGTCCACACCCTCTGGCTGCCGGTGATCGCCCTCGGCGTCGGCCTCGTCATGAAGCCGGGGGGCCAGGAGCCCTGGACGCCCTACCGGATGGCGGCAGCGATGATCGAAGCGGGGATACCCGCCGAGGCGATCGGGCTCTATCCCGGCGCCACCGACGTGGGGGCGTCGATCCTCGCCTCCTGCAAGCGGAGCATGATCTTCGGCAGCGCCAAGACGGTGGAGCAGTATCGGGGCAATCCCGGCGTGCAGGTCCACGGGCCGGGCTTCTCCAAGATCCTCATCGGCGACGATGTCGTCGACCGTTGGGAGGAGTATCTCGACATGATGGTGGAGAGCGTCGCCGTCAACGGCGGCCGTGGCTGCATCAACTGTTCCGCGATCTGGGCGAGCCGGCACACCGAGGCGATCGCGGCGGCGCTCGCGGAAAGGCTCGGCCCCGTCGATGTCCTCCCCCCCGATAATCCCGACGCGAAGCTCGCCGCCTTCACGATCCCCGGCGCCGCCAAGGCGATCTGGGGGCAGATCGAGGGGGGCCTCGCCGCCTCCGGCGTGAGCCATCCCACGGAGAAGTATGGGGCCCGCCTCGTCGAGGGGGAGCGTTGCGGCTGGCTGCGGCCGGTGGTCGTCCACTGCTCGTCACCGGAGCCTGTGATCTCGAAGGCCGAGTACATGTTCCCGTTCGTGGCCGTCGTGAAGTGCCCGCAGGGGCAGATGCTCGAGAAGATCGGCCCGACGCTCGTCGGCACCGCGCTCACTGAGGATCCCGCCTTCAAGCGCTCGCTCGTCGATTGCACCGAGATCGACCGGCTCAATCTCGGCCCGGTGCCAACGACGAAGCTCGACTGGCTCCAGCCGCACGAGGGAAACATCATCGACTTCCTCTACCGTTCGCGTGCCCAGGTCTCGTCGATATTTAAGGGCAGCGTACAGCGGCGGCCTCGGCGCGGAGGCCTGTCTA
>CANGIH010000180.1 GCA_947453875.1 Planctomycetaceae bacterium
GCTGCCGCTGGAGCGTTTGGACGGCGTTGACCGGCGGGCCGCGGAGAAGATTCTCCGCAACCCGACGCTCTACCGCCGTCTCCCCATCGAGACTTTCAGCTGCGACAGGGACCTGCTCGAATTCTCCCTCGAAAAGCCCGAGGTGGTGGTCGACATCTGGCGAGTGCTGGGCATCAGCCGGCTGTCGCTCGACCCGACGGCGCCCCGCCAGTGGAGGATGAGCGATGGCTGGGGCACATCCGGCACGCTCCGCCAACTCCACCATGAGCGGACGCCGGAAGGGGGCACGCTCGTGCTCCTCGGCCAGGGGGGATACACCGGTCCGTTGTCGCCGCAGCCCCTTTCGGGCTCCTGCCTGCTGCTGGTTCGCTACCGCCCCACCTCCGCGGGGCAGGACGGTGCGCCTCGCCATACGATGCAGGTCGACGCCTTCCTCGATGCCGATGGCGTCGGGCTCGAGGTGGTCACTCGCACGCTCCAACCGCTCATCGCCCGCTCGAGCGCCTCGAATCTCCACGAGATCTGTCTGTTCATGTCATCGCTGACCGCATCGGCCGCCGAGAATCCCGAGGGGGTGGCGCGATTGGCTGGCCGGATGACCAAGATCGCCCCGGCCGACCGGCAGACCTTCGCCGCGATTGCCCGCGACATCGGCACCACAGCCCCGCCGGCTGTCGATTCGATCGCCGCGGAGAAACTCCCGGCGAAACTCGCATCACGCTGGTTGCCGGCACGGCAACTCGAGGCGGAAAGGATCCGCTGATCGCTCGAAACACTCGTCGCCACCACGGCCGGGATACCGGGGGGATTCCCGGCCGTGGGCGGCGGGCTTTTTTGAGGGAGCGATCCGCCGCCGGTCAGCGAGTCAGATCACCCTGTGCCGACGGCGGCGCCTGAGCCACTCGCGGCCGGGCCTCGGTGGCGACCAGGTACGGCCGCTTGTACTCCGGCATGTAGCCGCGGGCTCCGCGGACCGAGACCTGCTGCCCGACCAGGGGCGCGAGGTTCACCCCTGGCTGCGGATTGACGAAGACGACCACGTTGTTGTTGCCATCCACGAGGGCCCAGCGCGGCGCATCGGGGCGGCGTGAGACGACCGTTGCCAGCCGTCCTGTGGTCTCGCTGACGTCGGGGGGCGTCCAATCGGGCCGGCCGTCGGCCGAGGTGCCCCCGGGGAGGACGCCAGGACGGATCGGCCGGCTCCCCACACCGCCGAGGCTCGACCACATCGTGCCCAGTCGCAGCGGCGAGGAGTCGGTCGGTGGGCCGGCGGCGAGGGCCTGCTGCTTCGCCAGGATCGTCTCGAAGCGGGCGATGCGGGCGTCGATGGCGTCGGCGCGGAGCCGCTCAGGCGTCGATGCCGTCCGTGTGGCCGCCAGTCGCAGTCGTTCACGGAGTTGCGGAAGATTCCAGCTGTCGGACGGGCCGGCGACCGCCACCGACAACGCCAGGTCGATGTCGGTCAACTCATCCGCCGTCGAGGCCTGGGGCGCAGCCACCGCCGCCGGCGGCGGGGCCTCGAAGACCCCAGTCCCCTTCGGCAACCATCCGGCCAGCATCCGCTTGGCCTGCGGCACCGCACCGAGCGGTCGCGGATCGGAGGCTGGAAGGGGCTCGGCTGAAGCCGTGGCCTCGTTGGCTGCAAGCGCAATCGCCTCCCCCGCGGCACGGAACGATGCAATCGCGTCGGCGGTGTCGGGGCGTTCGATCGGCTCCACGACAGGCGACTGGGGCACGAACCCGGCGCCAAGCGCGGCCAGTCGAAGACCGGGCGATGACTCGAGGTCCGCCAGTCGCGCCCAGCGAAACTCCCCGGCAGGGGGCTCGACTCGCAGCCACAGCCCGGCATGCCTTCCCTTCTCGATCCGCACCCGTTCGAGCACGCGCACGCGTTCCCCCGCCTCGAGCCGCACCTGGGCGACATGTCGGAGGGCGTTGATCTGCGATCCCACCCGCGCCACCGCTCCATCGGCAACGACGACGCCGATCCGCGGGGCGCCATTCCGTGCGCGTGGCGGCGATTCCTGCTCGGAAAGCATCTCTTCATCGACGTCGGCGGCCCGGAGCCAACTGAAGCTCCCGGCGACAGGGCGGACGGCGCACCACCCGGCGGCATCGATGGCCCAGATCTCGACCCGACTGCCACTCGTCAGTCGCTCAGTGGGATAGAAGTCGTCCCCTGGACCGGCACGGAGATAGGCGAGGTCGACCGCGACATCGACCGTCAGCGGGAGTGGCGACTCGCGATCCTCGTCCTCAGCGGCGGTCGCCATCGAGCAGACCGCGATCGAGGCCCAGACGAGCAGCCAGAACGGCCACCTCACCGGCACCCCGACGCGGAACAGGGGAATCGCACCGACGGGCGGCGCAGGAAGCGGTCGCGTCGGCGTGCGACGCGCACCGTGCGGCGGTGTGGCGTGAGCATCCATGCCTGGAAACGCGCCCGGTATGGAAACGGCAGGTCCGGCGGGCGATCCATCGCCGACCGGCAACTCCACCGCGGAGGACCTGATCACAACCGGTGCCCGGCCCCGGCCGCGCGGCCCTCCCGATACAAACACCTCCCGAAACGCAAGCGCGTAGACGAGGCTTGGGCGACCTCGTCTACGCGCTGTGGGCAGACCGCGCTGGGCGATCCAGCCAAGGGTCTTGTAGTCCACCCGATGACGGCACTCAAGCCGCGATTCCGGATTTCACCGAGCCACCGGAAAAGAGCCGGCCGGCGCTGTCAAAACACCACCCACAAGAGGGGTCTCGCGTGGCAGGGGGGGCGGTCTAAGAAACCTGCGCGGCCGGTGGGACTGGCCAGGGGTGCTTCGCAAGCTGTGCCAGCGCCAGCACGAGGCTCTGTGTGCCCAACCGCTCCTGTCCTTGGGCGACGAGGGCCGTGTAGAGCGACTCGACGAGGGCCAGCCCCGGCAGCGGGAGATCGAGTCGCCGGCATTCGTCGAGCGCCAGCCGCATGTCCTTCACGAAGTGCTCCACCATGAAGCCGGGGGCGAAGTCGCCGCGGACGATCCGAGGGGCGAGATTCGAGAGCGACCACGATCCCGCGGCGCCCCCGGAGATCGCGCGGAGGGTCGTCTCCACGTCGAGCCCGGCGCGGTGCGCAAAGAGGAGCGCCTCGCACATTCCCACCATGCCGCCGGCGATCGCGATCTGATTGACGAGCTTCGTGCGTTGCCCCGCCCCGGGCCCTCCGCAGGCGACCACATTTCCCGCCACGGCGCGCCAGCACTCGGCCAGTGCCTCGAGCGGCGCTGCCTCGCCACCGACCATCACCGTGAGCGTTCCCTCGCGAGCGCCCCTGTCCCCTCCCGACACCGGTGCATCGAGGCTCCACACGGCGCGGGCCTTCGCTGCCGCATGGATCTCCACCGCCAGCATCGGCGAACTGGTCGTGTGGTCGACGAGGATCGCGCCACGCCGGAGTCCGACCATCACCCCCTGGTCACCGAACATGACCCCATGGACATCGGATGGATGCCCGACCATCACGAACACGACATCGGCCGCGGCGGCGACCGCGGCGGGAGAATCGGCCCAGCGGCATCCACGCTCGAGCAGGAGTTCCGCCTTGGCTCTGGAGCGGGTGGTGAGGACGATCTCGAAGCCGGCCTCGCGGAGCCGGCCGACCATCGACTGCCCCATCACGCCGGTGCCGATCCAGCCGAGGGTCGTCTGGCCGGGGCGGGCCTGCACCGGGGCATCGATCACGCCGCCACGCTCGTTCGTCACGCGGTCACTGGCTGCCATCATCGTTGTGTTCCTTCGTCAGTCCGACCGCGGTTCGACCGGATCCCTCGTCACGTCGCTACCACCGCTCGAGCGGACGGTCGAGCACTTCCCGGAGGAGGATCACCTGCCGGACCGTGGCAGGGTTGCGGAGCATGGCCACCAGTTCCTCCGCCGCCGTCGTCACCGGGCGTGATGCAGCGGCCGTCGTCTCCGCGGCCCCGGTGCGGCGCGACAGTGGTTCGCCGGTACCGCGGGTCGCCGTGCGATCCTGCTGCGATGGCTGGATGCCGGAGGGGGAATGGGAGAGGTCGTGGGAGAAGGCATCGTCGACATGCCGGCCGATCTCGTCGGCGTGACCACCGAGCGAGCCGGGGCGTGAACGGGGCGGGGCGGCCTGGGAAGACGCCGGGGTGCCCGGTCGCGCCCCGGATCTGCCCACCGGCGCGGGAGGGCGTGGCGCCGGACGGGGGGCTTCGCGCCGGGCTTTGGCGGGTGGAACGCGGCTGCCGGCCTCCTGCTGCGCGCGGCGAAAGGCCTCGATCTGCCGATCGAGTTCGGCCCGGGCCTCGCCGGCATCCCGGGCTTCGGGCTTCAACGGAGCCGGCAGGCGGATCTCCCGCACCACCGGCCGCGGGGCGGGAGGCTGGGCGGGGTTTGCGCCGCCGCGAACGCGGCGGACGACGTTCACCACCTGCGAGACGATCCAGAAGATGAAAAACAGCAGTGGCAGCAGCGCCTCGAGCCAGTCGCCGGCTGCGGCCACAGGGAGATAGGCGAGGAGCATGGGAGCGGAGGGGGACATGGAATGAATCAACGGCTCACTGCCCGGCGGGCACGGGGTGGGTGGTGGTGGCTGTTCCCGAGCCGGCGATGGTGCGTCGCATGTCGGTGTCGGCCTGAAGGTTGCGGATCTTGTAGTAATCGACAATCCCCAGCCCGCCACTGGCGAGCGAATCGGCGATCGCCCGCGGCACCTCCGCCTCCGATTCGACCAACTGCGCCCGGCTTTCCTCGATGCCGGCGATCATCTCCTGTTCTTTGGCGACGGCCATCGCCCGGCGTCCTTCGGCATTGGCCCGGGCCACCCGCGTGTCAGCCTCGGCCTGATCGGCCTGGAGGCGGGCGCCGATGTTGGCGCCAACGTCGATGTCGGCGATGTCGATCGAGACGATCTCGAAGGCCGTGTTGGCATCGAGGCGGCGGCCGAGCACCGTCTTGGAGATGACGTCGGGGTTTTCCAGCACTTTCGTGTAGCGCTCGGCAGATCCGATCGCCGACACAATCCCCTCCCCGACGCGGGCGACGATCGTCTCCTCGGTGGCACCGCCGATGAGTTGGTTGAGGTTCGTGCGCACGGTGACCCGCGCCCGCACCTTCAACTGAATGCCGTCCTTGGCCACCGCGTCGAGCGACTCGCGGCCGCTGTTGCGCCCCGGGCAGTCGATCACCTTCGGGTAGACGCTCGTCTGCACGGCCTCGCGGACGTCGCGGCCGGCAAGATCGATGGCCGTAGCGAGCTTCCAGTCGAGTTCCTTGATCTTCGCCTTGTTGGCGGCGATCAGCGCCTGCACGACCAGCGGCACCCGCCCCCCCGCCATCGAATGCTCCTCGAGCGCCTGACGGGTGATGCCGGTGGCATCACCAAGGCCCGCCTGCACGGCCATGATCTTGCTGCGGACGATCACGTTCGGGTTGACCTTCTTGAAGCTCATCGCCACCAGGTCGAACAGCCCGATCCCAGCGCTCGATGCATACGACTGCAACCAGAGCCGCATGTAGCGGGCCAGAAGGGCGAGGATCAGGAGCCCGACGAAGATGAGGACAAGAAACACGATCGGCAGGATGATCGGCGGCATCGGCAACTCCCGACGGAGCCAGACAGGCCCCGGGCGGCGAACGGCGAGGAACGGGAACGACGTCGAGTCCAGCCTTGTTCCGGGGTGGGTGACAGTCAAGCATCCGGGGCGTCGAGAGCGTCAAATTCGAATGTCTCGAGCGTCGGAGACAGCCTGTCAGTCGCTTCCCGCAGCGGTTTTTCCGGCAGATCGGGTCGTACCGCCGGTTCGGGGCGAGCCCCGCTCGCCGGCCTGGTGACCGGTTTCCCTGCGATCGGCACC
>CANGIH010000181.1 GCA_947453875.1 Planctomycetaceae bacterium
CCAATTGGCAGGATTCGCAGTCGATTCCCCATCGGCTTTCGCCGCCCCATCCCCGGTCGGCAGCACGGCGGCCGACGCGACGCCGGTCCGGTGTGCATAGGGGGGGAACACCGATCCATGGGCCGCCCAGTTCGTCCCCAACGCCACAACCGCCACGAGGACCGCCGCGGGGACCGCGGAGGTGAGCGTGCGTCTGGGGTCGAGAAGCAGGAGCAGGCCGAGGATCGCGGCACACCAGGCGAGGGCGGGAAGCTCGAAGGCCGCCGTGAGCGCGGCGAGAGAGCCGGCCGCGGCAAAGGTCCACGGCCCGCCGGAGCCGATGGCACGGAGGAGGAACCAGGCACTCCAGGCCGCGCAGACAGCGGCCGGGAGATGGTTGGTGAGCGACACGGCGAAGGTGGAAAGGAGCGTGCCGAAGGAAATGAGGGCCGCGCCCCACAGTCGCCCCCAATCGGTGACGCCGACCGCATCGATCAGTCGGTAGCTCGCTCCGAGAAGGAGGGCGAAGGGAAGGAGGCTCGTGGCCGTAAGGAGCATCCGTGCCATCTCGAATGGATGGTCGCCGAGGGTCCAGCCGGTGAGCCGGTGGAGGATCCAGTAGGGTACGGCACAGAGGACCGAGAGGAGGGGGGGTTTGCTCGAATAAAGCCGCAGCCGCCCCTCGGCATCGAGATGGGCGACCGCATCGATGGTGTCCCAGCCCGGCTCCACCACGATCTCGTCGATGGCGAAGGTGCCCCGCTCCACGAGGGCCCGCACGGCGAGCCAGCGACTGCGGTCGTTCGCCGAGAGGAAGGGGCGCATCAACTGTTTGCCACGTTCCACCGACTCGCGGATTGCGACCGGATCGGCCGCCGGGCCACCGGCGGCCTCCGCTTCACGGGCCTTGGCGACGGCGTCTGATACGAGCCGCTTCTCGAGGCCGAGTTTGTCGACGCTCGACACGGCGCCGATCCGGCCGAGGAGCCCACCGAGGGCCACGGCCCCCATGATCCAGTACACCTGCCGCCGCAGGATGTCTCGTCGTGTGCGGCCAAAGTCGGTGACCACGTCATGGCCTTTGCGACGGATGCGTCTGGTGATCCTCGCCAGATCGATCAGGCCGGTGAAGAACCGTGTGAATCCGTATTTCGATCGGCCGATCATCCTCGGCCGGTGGCGGACGACGCGTTCCACCACCCGAAAACCCTCGGCCGCGGCGAGGATGGTGATGAATCGGTGCATGTCATCGACCAGCTGCAGTGACTTCGCCGCCTCGGCTCGGAAAGCCTTCAGTCCACAGTTGTGGTCATGGAGCCAAAGGCCACTCACCCAGCCGACGAGCAGGTTGAAAACCCGCGACGGAAGCGTCTTGTGCCAAGGATCGAGACGACGTTTCTTCCAGCCATTGACGACGTCGGCACCGGGCCGGCCGGTGACCGGATCGGCGAGGAGGGCGAGCATCCCGGGAATCTCGGCCGGATCATCCTGGCCGTCGCCATCAAGCATCACGATTCGCGGTGCGCGGCAACGGGCGAATCCGTCCATCAGCGCTGCCGACTTGCCCATGCCTTGGGGGCGATGCACACCCGTCACCCGTGCGTCCGCCGCCGCTGCCGTGCTGATCTCCTCCCAGGATGAATCGCTCGAACCATCGTCGATGACGAACAGTTCCCAGTCGCTCCCGGCGCCGTCGAGAACGGTGCGGATCTCACGGATCAGCGGGCCGATGTTGCCCGCCTCGTTCCGCACCGGCACGACGAGCGAGACGTCCGGGGACGCGGCGGGGGCGTTCATGCGGAGCCTGTTGCCATGCCCCTTCGCGCGACGAGGTGGGGACGGGAAGAAAAGGTGCGGTGGGAAGCGATGTCGGTGCGGTGGTTCCGCACGCCAAAGGGGGGCGCGGAGCGGGATCAGGATACCTGTCGCCGACCGGGGCTGCCATGCCGGTCGATGCCGGGCGCCAGCCGGGGGAGTGCATCTGCGGGGGCCGTTCGGGGATGCGCGTGCCGGAAGCGGGCTGATTCGGCGCACCTGCTTCGTGGTGCGTAGAATCGGCGACCGACGACATTGTCCGTAGCCAGAGGATCGCGGCTTGTACCGCGGCAGCGCATGCTACCGAGTCCCCTCGTGCCGACCGACACGCAGCCCAAACGAGTGGCGAGGATCGTCTCCTTCGCCGTGCTCCTTGCGCTCGTCGGCGTGTTCGGATTGCTTTCGTTGCGGGTGATGGCGAGTTTCCTGCTTCCGCTGCTGCTCGCAGCGATGCTCGTCGTCATCTTCGGTCCGCTTCATCGCTGGCTCCGCGATCGGATCCGAGGTCCGGAGTGGGTGGCGGCGCTTCTGACAACGCTGTTCGTCCTCCTCATCGTGCTCGTGCCGCTGTTCCTCCTCGTTGCCCGGGCCGGCGGCGATGCGGTGGCGATGATCCGCAGCCCGACGGGGCTCAAGCTCGATCCGGCCGTGCTTGCGGAGTTGGTGGAAAGGGTGAATGACGCCACCGGATTGCATCTGACCGCCGACTCGGTCAACGGCGAACTGCGGCGCATCGCCGAGGATTGGATCGGCCCGGTGGCGGCGCGGACGCCGGTGGTGATCGCCAAGGGGGTGATCGGGCTGGTCGTGATGACGGTGTCGCTTTTCTATTTTCTCGCCGACTCCGGGCGGATGCTCGCCGCGGTGACACGGTTGATTCCCCTCGATCCCCGCTACCAGTGGCAGCTCCTCCAGGAGTTCGAGGAGGTGAGCCGCGCGGTCGTCAGTTCCACCCTTCTGGCGGCGATCGTGCAGGCGGTGCTGGCCGGTTTTGGATTCTGGGTGGCCGGGCTCGGGAATGTCTTCCTCCTCACCCTCCTCACCTTCTTCGGAGCCCTCGTGCCGTTCGTGGGGGCTGCCGCCGTGTGGGGGAGCGCGAGCCTCTACCTGCTGTTCTTCGCCAAGAACACCCTCGCCGCCGCCGGGCTCGCCCTGTGGGGGCTGTGCGTGGTGTCCACCATCGACAACATCATCAAGCCGATCGTGCTCCATGGGCAGTCGAAGCTCCATCCGCTTCTGGCCCTGTTGAGCGTGCTCGGGGGGGTGGGGGCGTTGGGACCGATCGGGATCTTTGTCGGGCCGATCGCGGTGGCCTTCCTCCAGGCGGCGCTGACCATGCTCCAGACGGAGCTCGACAGCCTCGACGTCGGGTCGGCCCCCGATTCCCCCGCGGATCAGGCCGATTCCGCGGGAGTTGCACAAACCGCCGTCGAGAGGTTGAAATCCCCCTGACGGAGAACCGTTCACCGGAGATATTTTTCGCATGCTGCTCGACACGCTTGTTCTTCTGGCCGGCCTGCTCGTGATGGGGATCGAGGCCGCCTACGTGCCGACCGACGGCGGGGGGGGAGAGTATCTGGTGCGCGTGGAGCCGGACCTGGTCCGCAGCTCGACCACTCCTTACACGCTCACCAGCGACGTCCCCGCCGACGCCCGCGATGTCCGACGTGTGAAGATCTATGTCGCCGATTCCTGGCCGCCCGAGGTCGAGCGGTCAGTGGCCGAGGCCGCCAAGCGGCCCCGTGTCGCCCCCACGTCAGCGCCCTCGACCCTCCCGCTGGCGACCCGCACCGGGATCGAACCGGCTCCTGTCGCGACCATCGCGCCGGTGGTCGCCGAGCGACCCTGGTCGTTGCTCATCGGGAGTCTGCTCACGCTGTTCCTCTCGCTCGGGGCCAATGCCTATCTGGGGCTCCTCCTTGCCAGCATGCGTCAGAGGTACCTGCGCGATGTGCAGCAGGGCGTGGTGGTGCGTTAGCGGTCCGTGGAACTCCGCGAGGAGGCTTGGGAGATCTCACCGCCAGTGCACACCGACCGAAGTGACGATCGGACCGGTGCTTTCGCGCTTCTGCCGTTCGGATTCGCGATCTTCACCGGGGCCTTCCTCCTCTTTCTCGGTCAGCCGCTGGTGGGGAAGTACATCCTCCCCTGGTATGGCGGTGGTCCGGGAGTGTGGACCACATGCCTGCTGTTCTTTCAGGGGGTGCTGTTGGCAGGCTATGCCTACGCCCATCTCCTCTGCACCTTCCTCTCCCCGGGGCGGCAGGCGATTCTCCATGGCCTCCTCCTGGTCGCTGCGCTATTTTTCCTCCCCATCGCGCCGGGGGAAGCGTGGCGGCCGCGAGCCGGCGACGACCCGGTGCGATCGATTCTCTTCCTCCTCACCGCCACGATCGGCCTGCCATTTGTCGTTCTCTCGGCCACCGGTCCGCTCCTCCAGCGATGGTTCAGCCTTGTCCGGCCGGGCGTTTCCCCCTACCGCCTCTACGCCCTCTCCAACGCCGGGTCGCTGTTGGCGCTGCTGGCCTACCCGGCGCTCGTCGAACCGCGGTTGACGCGTGCCGCGCAGGCGAATGCCTGGTCGATCGGACTGGCCTTCTTCGCCATCGCATGTGCCTTGTGCGCGGCGCGGGTGTGGCGGGCGGTGTCTGATTCTCCATCGGAGTCCGCGTCATCGCCGGCGGAGAGGGGGGCGGAGGACGAGCCGGGAGACGCCCTGTTCTGGGTGGGGCTGCCGGCGATCGCCTCGATCCTTCTGGTCTCGACGACGACACGGCTCTGTCAGGACGTGGCGGCGATGCCACTGTTGTGGGTGCTCCCGCTCGGGGTCTATCTGCTGACCTTCATCGTCTGTTTCGACCACGCCGCCTGGTATGCCCGGGGCCCTTTCACCGCCCTGGCGTGCGCGGGGGTCGTGGTCACCTGGCAGTTGCTCGCCTCCGGCAATGCGGTGCCGCTCAAGCTGCAGTTGTTCGGGCATCTTGCCACGCTGTTTGCGGCCTGCATGGTCTGCCATGGCGAGCTCTACCGGCTCCGCCCCGGCCCATCACGGCTCACCGGCTACTACCTCGCCATCGCGGCAGGAGGAGCGATCGGTGGCCTCGCCGTCGCGGTGGTGGCGCCGGCGTTGTTCGACGACGACCACGAGCTGCCGCTGGGGCTGTGGATGATGCTCGTGGCCCTGGGGGCACTGTCGTTTCGGCATGCAAGCCGGGCGATCCCGCTTGCCGCCGCGGTTGGCTCGCTCGCCGCGGTGGCGCTCCTGCCGGTGCTGCGGAGCGTGTGCAACCATGGGCGACCGATGGCCACGGAGGCCGCGGCATTCCTCCCCGTGGCCGCGCCATGGGTGGTAGGATTCGCCCTGCTGTTTGTCGTCTGCCTGTGCGATCCATGGCGGCGTGTCCTCTCGCCACCGTGGCGACCGGCGGCCGGCGGCTTTCTCATGCTGCTGGCCGGAGCGGCCGGCACGGCATTCATGCTGCTTGCTCGCGATGCTGCCGACCGTCCGGTTCTCCGCAGTCGCAACTTCTACGGGACGCTCGAGGTGATCGAACCGCCGGTCGAAGTGGCCGATGATCTCCACCGACTCCTCGTCCATGGCGCGACGACGCACGGCCTGCAACTCATCGCCCCGGGTCGAACCGGCATCCCCACCACCTACTATGCCACCACCAGCGGCGTCGGCCGGGCGATCCACAGCCTCGAAGAGGGGGATGGATGGTTTGAGCCGCGCTCGATCGGACTTGTCGGACTCGGCGTGGGGACGCTCGCCGCCTACGGCCGCGAAGGGGACTCGCTGCGGATCTACGAGATCAATCCGGCGATCCGCGACATCGCCACGAGGCGGTTCAACTATCTCGACCAGTGCGCTGGCGACGTCGCTGTGGTGATGGGGGATGCACGGCTGACGATGGAGCGGGAGATCGCCGAGGGGCATCCCCACAGCTTCGATCTCCTCGCCCTCGACGCCTTCTCGAGCGATGCCATTCCCGTCCACCTCCTCACCCGTGAGGCCTGGGAAACGTATCTGGCCCATCTCGCTCCAGGGGGGATCCTCG
>CANGIH010000182.1 GCA_947453875.1 Planctomycetaceae bacterium
ACCGACGGGATGTACTCGCGCGGCACGCGGCCGCCGATGACGGCATCCTCGAAGATGAAGTTCTCGGGCTCCTCCTCGGGGAGGGGCTCGAGATGGCCGACGATGTGGGCGTACTGCCCCGAACCGCCGGTCTGCTTCTTGTGCTTGTAGTCGTAAGGAGTGCCCCTCGTCGGGGCCTCGCGGTAGCTCACCTTCGGGGCACCGACCGCCACCTCAACCTTGAACTCACGCTTGATCCGCTCGACGTAGATGTCGAGGTGGAGCTCGCCCATCCCGGCGATCAACGTCTCGCCCGTTTCCTCGTCGGTGCTCATCCGGAAGGTGGGATCCTCGCGGGTGAACCGCTGCAGCGCCTTGCCGAGCTTGTCGAGGCCGTCGCGATTGACCGGGGTGATGGCCATCTTGATGACCGGCTCCGGCACGAACATGCTCTCGAGCGTGCAGTACTTCTGGTCGGTGGCGTAGGTATCGCCGCTGGCCGCATCGACGCCCATCACGGCCACGATGTCGCCGGCATCGGCCGAATCGATTTCCTCACGCTTGTCGGCATGCATCCGCACGATCCGGCTGAAGCGTTGCTTCTGGCTCGTGCGCTGGTTGATGTAGGCCTCGCCCTTCTTGATCGAGCCCTGGTAGATCCGCATGAAGGTGAGCTGGCCGTAGGGATCGTCGACGATCTTGAAGGCCATCGCCACCAGCGGCTTGGTGGGATCGGGAGTGAGATCGAAGGCCTCGTCGGGCTTGTCCCACTTCTTGGCGATCACCTTCCGCTCCAGCGGGCTGGGGAGGTAACGGACGACTGCGTCGAGGAGCGTCTGCACGCCCTTGTTCTTGTAGGCCGAGCCGCAGAAGACGGGGGTGATGCTCTGGCTCTGCACGGCCGTCTTCACGATGGCGTGGATCTCGTCCTCGGTCGGCTGCTCCTCGGAAAGGAGCTTCTCCATCAGGCTGTCGGAGTACATCGCCAAAGCCTCGAGCATCGCATGCCGGGCCTCCTTGGCAGCCGCCTCGAGATTGGCGGGGATCGCCTCGCGACGAACTGTTTCGCCGTTGTCGCCGTCGAAGTAGCACGCCTTCATCGCCACCAGGTCGATCACTCCCTCGAGCTTGTCCTCCTTGCCGATCGGGATCTGCATCGGCACCGGATCGCAGCCGAGCTTCTCCTTGAGCTGCTTGACCACGCGATCGTAGTTGGCGCCGGTGCGGTCCATCTTGTTAACGAAGGCCAGTCGCGGCACCTTGTAGCGCTTCATCTGCCGGTCGACCGTCATCGACTGGCTCTGCACGCCACCGACTGCACAGAGCACGAGGATCGCGCCGTCGAGGACGCGCAAGGATCGCTCCACCTCGACGGTGAAATCGACGTGGCCGGGGGTGTCGATGAGGTTGATGTCGCAGTCGTGCCACTTCACGCTCGTGGCGGCGCTGGTGATCGTGATCCCACGCTCACGCTCGAGATCCATGTAGTCCATGGTCGCGCCGTCACCGCCACCCTTCACTTCCTGGATGCGGTGGATTCGGCCGGCGTAGTAAAGAATCCGCTCGGAAAGGGTCGTCTTGCCGGAGTCGATGTGGGCCGAAATGCCCATATTGCGGAGCTTGGACAGATCCATGGGACCGGTGCACCTGCGGGAGGAAAGGGAACGGAGGGGGGACGATCGGGAGGCAACGAGCGGGACGGCGCCTCCGGGGGCGCCTGGGAAGAACCGGCGAATATACTCTGCCACATTCGTTCAGGACAGGTGAGCCTCCCCGCCCCGATGGGAAGCAGACCCATTTTTCCGGCCGAGAACCGACCATGGCCCTCCCCGAATCCTCTCCACCCACCACGGCCGGCACCCCGAGGGAGCAGTCCACCGGGCCAGACCACCCTTGGGAGAGCTGCGTCTGGCCGCTCGTCGCCTTTCTCGCCCTCGGGGCGATCGAGCCCACCCCTTCCGGCGGCGGTCTGGCCGGCAGCCTCGGGCTCTCGATGTCGGCTTATCCGGCCCTCTATGCCCTTCGTCTGGCGATCACGATCGGCCTCCTCGCCTGGCGTTGGCCCGCCATCCGCCGCTGGCTTGGTCGCCCCACCTGGTGGACCGGGCTGCTCGGGCTCCTCCTTGCCATCCCGTGGGTGATCCTCGCCACCCTCCAACGCGACGCCGGCTGGGCCGACTGGGCCGGCGGCTCCGGCGAACGGGCCGCGTTCAATCCCTTCGAGGCCTTCGCCGGCAACCCCACCGCCACCTGGGGCTATCTCCTCCTCCGCGGTCTGGGGCTCGTCGTCGTGGTGCCGATCGTCGAGGAGCTCTTCCTCCGCGGCTTCCTCATGCGCTACGTCGTCAACGAAGACTTTTGGAAGGTACCCTTCGGCACCCTCACCGCCGCCGCCGCCGCCGCCTGTGCGGCGTATTCGATCGGCACCCACCCGGCCGAGGCGGTGGCCGCCCTGGGATGGTTCGGGATTGTCACCGGCATCGCCGCTTCCACCCGCCAGCCGATCGATTGCATCCTCGCCCACGCCGGCACCAATCTCGCCCTCGGCGCCTGGGTGCTGGCCTCCGGCGCCTGGTGGCTGATGTGAATCCCGCTACGATGCCCCTGCCTGCCCCCTCCCAGGGCCGCCGTGGCCGGCTCGCTCCGACGCCCACCGGCCTGCTCCATCTCGGCCATGCCCGCACCTTCGCCGTCGCCGCGGCGCGGGCCGGCGCGGCGGGGCTCGTCCTCCGGATCGAGGATCTCGACGCCCCCCGCTGCCGTCAGGAGTTTGTCACCGCCGCAATCGACGACCTCCGCTGGCTCGGCCTCGACTGGACCGAAGGCCCCGATGTCGGCGGCCCCCATGCTCCCTATCGCCAATCGGAACGAGGTGCCTGGTTTCTCGACATCTGGCGTCGCCTCGAGGCGATGGGAACGATCTATCCAAGCCCCCATTCCAGACGCGATGTCGAGGAGGCCGCCACCGCACCACATCCGGAAGGTACGGAGCCGATGTTCCCACCGAGCCTCCGCCCCAGGCATGTCGACCGGGCGAGCCAGCCCGGCGGCGTCGCCTGGCGGTTCCGCGTCCCCGACGGCCGCACGATCGCGTTCCCCGATGCCCGCGCCGGGGATCCGGTCACCGGGCTTGTCCACCGCACCGCCGGCGTCGACTTCGGCGACTTCGTGATCTGGCGGCGCGACGATCTGGCGGCCTATGAACTGGCCGTCGTGGCCGACGACCACGCCATGGGGATCGAGGAAGTGGTGCGGGGCGAGGACCTGCTCACGAGCACCGCCCGGCAGATTCTCCTCGCCGAGGCCCTCGGCTGGCCCTCCCCCGCCTTCTGCCATGTCGCGATTGTCACCGATGCCTCAGGCCAGCGGCTCGCGAAGCGCAGCGGGGGCCTGGCGATCCGCGCGCTGCGGACGCGTGGCCTCAGCCCCGCCGAGGTGCTCGAGGCCCCGCTCGGCCAACTCTTCACCACCGCAGTAGGCCAGCAGTGAAGGACATGGTGACGATCACCCTCCCAATCTCGGTCCGCCGGCATCGCGGGAAAACCGCACGCGCCACTCCCTCGCCAGCGGCCCAAGGCGTCTGAAATCCTCGACGCCCAGCGTCACTTCGCGTGTCACCCCCGCGCGGAATGCTTCGGCGAGCGCCACGAAGGCGGCCTCGTCGATGGCGGTCGTCCCGAGTGCGCGGCGGGCAGCGGCGAAACTCGACGGCACGTTGACCGCCGCCCCCGTGGCGTAGTGGTGCATGACGCGAAGGCCGTAGGACAGGATCGCATCGACATTGGCAAGCTTGCCGGTGGTGATGTTGTCGTCGCCGGTGACGATGCCGGGAAAGGGCCGGTCGGTGGCGGCTTCAAGCACCCTCGCTGCGAGCCCCTCGCGCGGTCCTGCGGCGAGGTCGACAAACCGGGCGCCTTGCCGCGCAAACCACCGCTCGTGACGCACCTGCACGACGGCGTAATGGGATGCCCAGCGGCGCAGGTCATAACGCTGGAAGAAGTAGAAACCGGCCTCGCCGGAGATATGCGACAGCGCCCGCGATCGGGCCAGATCGACGATGTCGCGTCGCACGAAGACGTAGCGTGTGTCGCCGCCGGTCATCCTTCGCTGGCGGTCCAGGGCTGCCGCCAGTGGGCGGCGTGTCCTCGGAACATGGAAATTTTCGCTCGAGAGCAAGAGCGTGTCGCAGCCGCGAGTGGTCGCCTCCTCCCGACAGTCATCGAGCCAGCGATCGAAATCGACTGCGCGGCCGTCGCGTAGCATGATCCAGGCATCGGCGTGCTGTTCTGGCCACGAGGCCCCCGGCAGGCTCGGCGGATACCACACTCCCTGCGTGGCAAGCGTCTCGCGGGCGGCAGCCAGGGCCCGCTGGACGCTCGTGCTCCCGGTCTTGTGGGGGCCGACATGCACGGCAAGTCGGACCGGCTTGGGTGCTGGCACGATCAGTGGGGCTCCACGGGCACCGATGGCGGTGAGGCCACGGCCCCCGCAGAATCGTCACCGACCGGGACCGGCAGTCGGACGGTGACGAGGGTACCACGGCCGGGGCGGAACTCCACCCGACACTCCCCCCCGACCAGGCGCGCGCGTTCATTCATGCCGGTGATCCCGAACCCGCGTTGGATATTCTCCGGGACACCCTCCCCCACGCCGAAATCCTCCACCCGGAGTTCGATCTCGTCGCCGATCCTGCGGACGAGGAGGATCGCCTTGGTGCTGTGGCTGTGGCGGCGGACGTTCGACAACGCCTCCTGGATGATCCGGTAGATCGTCACCCGGAACGACATCGGCACGTCGCACGCCGCCGGATCGACCGTCGCATCCACCTCGATCCCCGCCACATGGAGATCGCTGACGAGCATCAGGATCGCGGCATCGAGGCCGAGGTCGTCCAGCTCCGCAGGCCGAATGCCATGGATCACGCGTCTGCCGTCCTCGATTCCTCGCGCCAAGCTGTCGATCGCCGCCTGGACGGCCCCGTTATCGGCACCGGCGAGGTGGCCTTCGGGAAGGCTTTCCAGCAGCATCTTCGCCCCCACGGCGTATTGGATGAGCCCATCGTGAAATTCCCCGCAGAGGAGTTGCTTCTCCTGCTCCTGGATCTCGATCAGGCTGCGCAAGACCCGTTCCTTCCTCTCGAGGTCGGCCCGGGCGCGGTGGAGCTCGGTGACGTCGGTGGAGACACCTCCGACGGCGAAGATCCGCCCGGCGTCATCGAGGATGGGAAACTTCACCGTCACGAACTCGTGTGTGCCGTCATCCAGGGCGATCGTCTGCTCGAAGGTCTGTGAATGGCCGGTGTCGATCACGCGCGCATCGGTCGTGGCAAACTCATGGGACATTTCGGGCGTGAACCAGGCGTCCGCGGTGGTGCCGAGGCAGCTGTCCTTCATCTTGGGGAAGAGCCTGCCGTATTGGTTGTTGACGAGGAGAAACCGGCCTTCGAGATCCTTGAGGTAGACCACGGCCGCGGTGTGGTCGAGGAACTCGCGAAGGTAGGTGTCGCGTTCACGGAGCCGGGCCTCGGCATGGATCGCCGAATCGGCCTGCGCCTGGGCATCGCGGCGCGCGCGATGGAGCTCCTCGATCAGCCAGATGAGGATTCCCCCGGTGGCCAACGAGAACACCACCAAGGCGATCGGACCAGCCGGGGCGGTGGCGACATCGAAATGCGGGACGATGAAGAGGCCGAAGAATGTGATGGCGAACGTCACCAAGGCCATCACTGCCGGGCCTGTGCCGTACCAGTAGGCGACCAGCGCCACAGCGAAGTTGCCACCGAGAAAGGCATGCCGCGGCCCGATGAGCGGATCGACCCACCATCGCAGCGCCGTTATGAGAGCGACGATGACGAGCGCC
>CANGIH010000183.1 GCA_947453875.1 Planctomycetaceae bacterium
CTTCGAACCGGGGATGCCCCTTTACATGGGAATCTCCCGGGGGGACTGCCGGATTCATCTTTCCGAGCACTTCGGAGACTGCTCGCCGGGGGCACGGGTGCGGATCGAGGTCGGGGACGTCCGTGCCCTGTGCGCGACGCTCAATGCCAAGGGCTATGGGAATGCGCGCCCCGGCTTTCACGACCAGGACTGGGGCTGCACGGAAATGACGATCCACGATCCGTTCGGCAACCGGCTGACGTTCTGGACCGCGTCGCCGAAGCACGCCTGACCGGCCGAGCCCCGCGCCCGTAACGCCGTCACGCGATCCGGTCGAATTCCCAGCCCTTGCGGTATTCCCGGGTGAGGAATTTTTCCGCCTCGGGGGCGTTGGGAATCTTCATCGCTGCGGCATCCCATTCGAGCTTCTTCCCCGAGCGGTAGGCGACGTTGCCGAGGTGGTTGGCTTCGGTGAGGGGCCCCGAATAGCTGAACGGGCAGGTGGTCGGGGCGCCGGTCTTACAGGCATGGAGCCACTCGGCGTGGTGGCCGAGCGACGGCGGGATCGATTCCGCCGGCCGCTTGAAGTCGCGGACATCGGGGCCGAAGAGGAGGAGGTGCCGGCCGTAGTCGGCCAGGAGGCTCCCTTGCGTGCCGACAAACAAGCAGCCGGAATCCCACCGCGGGATCGTCCCCTCCTCCCAAGCCTGCGGCTTGTCCTTCCCCTGATACCAGGTGAGGGAGAGCGGTGCCCTGTCGCCGCGAGCGCCGTATTCATACTTCACATGCATCGAGGCCGGGGCGAGTTCCGGGTGGGGCGGTGGCCCGAAAGCCTCGACCGTCTTCGGGGCATCGAGATCGAGTGCCCAGAAGGGGAGATCGATCCAGTGGCTGCCGAGGTCAGACATCGTGCCGCTGCCGAAATCCCACCACCGATACCACTTCGGCCCCGGCCAGTAGGCCTCGTGGAAGGGGCGCTCGGGCGCGGGGCCGAGCCACAGATCCCAGTCGAGTCCGTCGGGGATCGGCGTCGATCCGACGGGGCGATCCTGGACGGCGATGATGTCGCCGTACTTCTTCGCATCCTCGGGCGACTGCAGTCCCCAGGCGCGGCCCACCCAGCAGTGGACCTCACTGACCTTCCCGATCGCGCCCCCCTTCACGAGCTCGACGACGCGCCGGTAGTTGGCCTCGGCGTGGATCTGCGTCCCCATCTGCGTGGCGACGCCGGCCTTCTTGGCAGCCTCTGTGACCACACGGGCTTCGCGGACGTTGTGGGTCAGCGGCTTCTCGCAATAGACATGTTTCTTGTCGCGGAGGGCCGGGAGTGTGGCGAAGGCGTGGGTGTGCTCGGTGGTGCTGACGACGACGGCGTCGTATTCGGAGGGCTTGAGCGATTCATAGAGCCGTCGATAGTCGTTGAAGCCTTTCGCGCCCGGCGCCTTTGCCAGCGCCCCGGCGAGGGTCTTGCCGTTCACATCGCACATCGCCACCACCTGTTCGCCGAGCACCGCGTCGAGATTGCCGCCCCCCCGTCCGCCGCAGCCGATCACCGCCATCCGCAGCTTCTCGGCCCGGTTCTCGGCCCTGACGATGTTTGGCAGGGCGAACAGGCTTCCGGCGGCAAACGACCCGGCTCCCACCGCGGCGAGGAACCCGCGTCTGGTGGCGGGGAGCGTGGCTGCCGGGGGGTGCGGGGAGGATTCGGGGCCGTGCTTGCCGCGCATGAGAGGGCTCCTTTGGAGGGGGCGGGGATGGGCGGAGGATAGTCGCAGGCGCGCGTCGCTGTAAAGAATCGCCCTGTGGCGGCAGGCAGAGGGAGCGGAAGTGACGGCTGTCGGGATCGCCCTCCCGGAGCCCGCAGGGAACGGTCGATCAAGGGCCAGAGGATGGCCATTCCTTGCGACCGCCTCGCGGAGGGGGTGATACTGACCTTCGTCCCCACCGCCCCCGAGACGGTTTCCTCTTTTTTGCCGGGGGCCCGAGAGCTCACTCCGCCGATGTCGATGCACCTTCACCGCCGCCGCCCTGCCCCTGCCTGGAATGGGGTGCGGCGCGCAGCCCTGCTGCTGTCGATGGCTTGGTCGATGGTTCCCTGCGCTCATGCGCAGAAACTGCTGCTCCCCGAACGCGAGTGGAGCGATGCCACCGGGATGTTCAAGGTCACGGCCGGGCTTGTCGGCATCGAAGGGGATACGCTCACACTCCGCCAAACCGACGGCAGCGATCTGACGATCGAGATCGGACAGCTTGCCCGTGCCGATCAATTCATCGCCAAGCGCACCCGCCGCCGCCTGACCCTGCGGGGAAGTGACGGTCCACCGACCGTCGAGGCCTTCGACGCCCGGGCCAGGGCCACCAATCATCACGATTTCCCCCCCGCGGCCACGGCGCTCGAAGCCGATCCGGCCGATCCCGGGCTGACGCTTGTCGACGCGGAAGTGGCGATCCCGCGCGAGGATCACTTCGATCGGATCGGGCGGGTGATCCCGGCGGGGGGAGGAACAGTGGTGGTGGCGGTGGAAAACGCGACGCCGGGCCGGCCGCTCCCCACCAGGCTGGTATGGGTGTCGCTCGGGAAGAAGTCGATCGTCGCCAACCACAAACTCGCCTCGGCCGACATCGTCCTCGATTACCACCCGCTCCTCGAGCGACTCTTGACGGTGTCGCGCGAGAAATTCACCGCCGAGGGGGCGGCCAATCAGAAACTCACGCTCTGGGATGTGGCCCCCAGCCGCAGGGGGGCGACCGCCTGGATCAGCTGGAAGGCCCCCTGTGGTGACGGCCAGCCGCTGGCACGCCAGCCCTGGGGGCGGATCGTCGACGACACGCTCGTCCTCCATCAGAGCAGTCGGGAGGAATATGCCTGCTGGGACATCGACTCCAAGCGGGCGGCCTACCGCCTCGCGCAGTACCCCGGCCACTCGCCGCTGCCGGCGCTTTCCGGCAGCGGACGGTTGCTCGCGCTTCCCGACACCCGCCGCGTGCAGGTGTGCGACACGCAGAGTGGGAAGGTGCTGCTGTCGCTTCCCGTCGGCGACACTTCCGGTGTGGCCTTCGATCCCGCCGGCATCCGCTTGGCCCTCGTCCAGCAGGGGAACGTGCAGATTCACGATCTCGCCGCCCCAACCGGGCCGATCCTCCTCTTCCGGGCCCCCGGCTCGAATCCCCACCAGACGGCGTTGGCCTGGGTGGGGGGAGAGCAACTGCTCGTGCAATCGGCCCGCGGGCTGGCGGCGGTGCTCCATGGCGTGTTGCCCGATGCCGAGCGCATGGGGTTACCGGTGTGGCGTTACGAATGGCAGCCGGCGCGGTCGGGAGACGCGCTCGACGACCTGTCGATGCGCGTCGTCCAGGGGCGGCTCCTGTATGCCGTGCCTGCCGATGACGCCCCTGAAGATCACGGGGCTGGCGTCGTGGAGGAAGCGGGGGGCACGCTTGCCACCATCGTCGCCGCGTCCCTTCCAGGCGCCGGGGTGGCCAGGGCTGCCGACAAGCTGCCGGCGGCGCTGCCGGGGCTCGTCGAGCCTGGCACCGCGGTCGCCACCAGGGTGGCGCCGGGGCCGGAGCACGACCGGAATATCGCCACGCTCGCCAAGGTGTTCGAACGCACGAAGTGGATCTACGATGCCAACTCACCGGCGATCATCGAAGCCGGCCTGAACGGCCAGGGGACCGTCACCTATAAGGATGCCGAGGGGCGGGATCGGCAACTCAAGCAGGTGACCCCCACGACCCGCCATCTGCGCTGTGTGGTGCATGGGGTGACGCTCCTCGAGGCGAAGCTTTCCACCGACATCCCCGACGGTCTCGTGCTCGAGGCTGGCCAGACGGAACAGGATCTCGCCTCGCGTCTGCAGGCTCCGGGGAGCGATTGGCTCGACCGGCTTCTGCTTCCGGCCCGGATGATCGACATCACCGAGGCCGACGGACTCGGCACCAGTCGCTGCGGCGCCGAGGGGCTCCAGCCGAAGCCGTCGAAGTGACCAGCGGGCGGGATCCTGGCGATGGGGCTTGGGTGGTACGATCCCCCGGTGGGCCCTCGCCCCGATCCGTTCCCCGGAGTGCCTCATATGCCTCGCCGCATCCCGATCGTACTGCTTTGCCTGATCATGTTCGTGGCCGGGCGTTCCTCGAACGCCGCCGAGCCCGCTCGGATCGGCCTCTGGAATGGAAAGGCGCCGGTCGGCGCGCCGGGAAGCGGTGAGACCGAGGCGGCCGACGCGTTTGTCACCGTCCATCTTCCTGCAGGGATCCCCGAGGGAACGACGACGCCTGCAGTCGTGATCTGCCCCGGTGGAGGCTACGGTGGCCTCGTCACCGGCCCCGAGGGGGAGGGAATCGCCGCCTGGCTCAATTCCCACGGTATCGCCGGCGTCGTGCTTGAATACCGGCTTCCGAAGGGAAGGCCGTTCGTTCCCCTCGCCGACGCCGCGCGGGCGATCCGCACCGTCCGGGCCCGGGCAAAGGAATGGCGGATCGATCCGGACAAGATCGGCATCGCCGGGTTCTCCGCCGGTGGCCATCTTGCCTCCACCGCTGCCACGCACTTTGACGGTGGGGAACACAACGCCGCCGATCCGGTGGCACGCGAGTCGTCGCGGCCGGCCTTCGCGATCCTCGTCTATCCGGTGGTGACGATGAGCGGGGATGGCCACTCTGGTTCACGCACGAACCTTCTCGGGGAAAACCCCACGCCACAGCTGCTCGACCTGTTCTCGAACGAGAAGCAGGTGACGAAGCAGACGCCGCCGGTCTACCTCGCCCATGCCATCGACGATCAGCCGGTGCCGGTGACGAACAGTCGCCTCTTCCACGAAGCGTGCCAGCGGGAGGGGGTGCCGAGCAGGCTTCTCGAACTCCCCTCCGGCGGCCATGGCCTCGACGGCTACAAGGGACCCAACTGGGATGCCTGGCAAAACGGCTCGCTAGACTGGCTCGCCTCGATCGGGCTCGCTCCGGCCGCGGCGACGGCGCGGCCGCGGCGCGTGCTGGTGTGGGACGAGCAGCAGCCGTCGCAGAAGGAGGCCTACGACAATTTCCTCGGCAATCGGATCGTCGCTCATCTCGAGAAGCAGCCCGGGCTCGCGGTGCGCTCGGTCAAGCTCGACGACGCCGAGCAGGGGATCGGCGGCCCGCTCCTCGACACGGCCGACACGCTCGTCTGGTGGGGCCATGTCCGCCAGGCGGAGGTGAAGCCGGAGGCGGGCAGACGCGTGGTGGCGCAGATCCGCGACCGCGGGCTCGTGCTCGTCGCCCTCCACTCGGCCCACTGGTCGACGCCCTTCATCGAGGCGATGAACGAGCGGGCCCGCGAGGATCTGCGCCGCGAGCATGCCGGTGTCCCTGCCGACAGACTCGCGATCGAGGAGGTGCCGGCCCAACACTACAAAGTGCCGGCCCGCGACGCCCGCATCACTCCCGCGAGCGATGTGAGGCGGTATCCCGACGGCCGCGTCGAGCTGAAGCTCCATCTCCCCAATTGCTGCTTCCCCGCCTATCGCACCGACGGCAAGCCGAGTTTCCTCCGGGTCAAAGACCGCGGCCATCCCCTCGCCGCCGGCCTCCCCGAATCGTTCTCCCTTCCGCGCACCGAGATGTACGACGAGCCGTTTCATGTCCCTCCGCCAGACCAGGTCGTCGCGGAGGAGTGCTGGGAGGACGGATCGTGGTTCCGGAGCGTGATGGTGTGGAATCTTGGGCGTGGGAAGGTGGTCTACATCCGCCCCGGCCACGAGACCTTTCCAGTGTTCCACGACCCGCACATGCTGCGGCTGGTGGAAAATGCCTGCCGGCTCGACGCGGGGCAGGAATGAGGCGGCGCCCACACACACATGATGACTCCCAATCCAACTTC
>CANGIH010000184.1 GCA_947453875.1 Planctomycetaceae bacterium
CCATCCTTGCCGTCACATCCTGCCTGTTTGTCACCTGCATGGCCGCGGTCGGCGGGGACGTCATCGGCGGGGCACGAAGCGCGAGGCGACTGGTGGCCGCGGTCGGGGATCGTCCCACAACGGGCTCTTGGGCCGGGTTCGGCAGCGTGCCACCGAGCGTCGTTTTCTACACCGCCGACACCATCCCCCAACTCCACTCCACCGAAGCGGTCGCTGACCACCTCGAAGGGCGTCCTGATGCCCTTCTTCTCGTCGATGCCCGCTTCGAGATGAACCTCCCCTCCCCTTTGCCCCACGGATACGGCGTCATCGTCCGCGAGCAGCAATTGTTCGGCCCCACCCTGCTCGTGATCGGGCGGCGACCAACTTCCCCAAGCCCCAGTCCGGAGACCCCCCTGGCATGGAACGCACCCGCCCCGCGCCGCTGAACGGCGTGGACCATCCCCTCCTCCGGACCCCGCTGGTGGCCGTGCTCCTCGCCAGCGTGGTGACGTTGGCGGTCGGCTTCGCTCCCATGCCCTTCTGGGACGAGGACGAACCCCGCTTCGCCGCGATCGCCCGGACGATGCTCGAAACCGGCGACTGGGTCGTGCCGATGTATAACGACACGCTCGCCGTCGACAAGCCGGTCCTCATGCACTGGTGCATGGCGGCCTGCTATCGGCTGTTCGGGGTGTCGGAGATCCCCGCCCGCCTCCCGGCTGCGATCGCCACGCTGGCGACGGCATGGGCGTTGCTCCGCGCCGGCACCCGTTGGTTCAACACCCGCACCGGCATCGTGGCGGCACTGGTTTGGATGGGGTGTCTGCTTGTCGGTATTGAGGCCCATGCGGCCACCCCCGACGCCATCCTCACCGCACTCACCGCCTGGATGACGATCCTCGCCGCCGAACCGCTTGTCGGCTTGGCCGCATCCTCGACATCCGAACGGAGGCCTGATGCCCCCCTGCCCCGGCTTGATTGGGCCAGAGCGGCCGGCATCGGCGCGCTCGGCGGACTGGCGGTGCTCTGCAAGGGCCCGGTGGGGTTTGTCGGTCCGCTGGCGGTGATCCTCCCCTGGGTGGCGGCCTTGGCGTGGGGAGCGCGGCGCGATCCCGCAGCATCGATCGGTGGCCAGGCCCGCACGGCGATCGCCGCCTCCATCGACGCGGCCCGTTACGCCCGACCACTGATCATGACCCTCGCCATGCTGGCGGTCGCCGCCCCTTGGTACGTCGCGGTCGGGCTGCGGACCGGCGGAGAATGGCCTGCCGGTTTCTTCCTCGTCCACAACGTCGGTCGATTCGCCGCGCCGATGGAGAACCACAGCGGCGGCATCTTCTTCCATGTGCTGGCGATGCTCGTCGGTTTCTACCCTTGGTCCTGTTTCCTCCCCCTCTCGATCGTGCTGGCCACTCGTCAGGCCACGAAGGCGGAGACGCCAACGATGGAACGACGTGCCCTCGGAATCATCCTCTTCTGGATGCTCGTCTGGGTGGGCACCTTTTCGCTGGCCGCGACGAAGCTCCCCAACTATGTCCTCCCCGCCTATCCGGCCGCGGCGATGGTGGTTGCCGCGACGGCAACCCGTCTGGTTGACCGGGGCCGGATTGCATTCCCAGGGTGGCTGGCAAACGGCCTGGGCTGGGTGGTGTTCGGCGGCATCGCCACCGCCGCAACGGTCCTGGTGGCAGGGCGGTACGGTCTTGAAGGGGCGACCCCGGCGGCCCTCGTCGGCGTGGTGCCACTGGCCGGAGCGGCGGCCTGCTGGTGGGGAGCCCGCAGCGGCAGGTTCGATCCGGTGATGACCATGGTCGTGACCGGCCTGGTCTACACGGCCCTTGCGGTCGGGCCGGCCGCCGCCCGGATCGCCGGAGCCAACTCCCTTCCGCCCCTGGTCGATCAGGCCCATCGGCATGTCGGAGGCGTGGCGAGGCTGTCGACCTACGGGCAAAACACCCCCAACGTCGTGTACTACGCCCGCGGGCATGTCAACGAGTGGCGCCCCGAGCAGGCCGACGAGGCACTGGCTGATCTGGCCTCCGGCGAGGACCGGGTGCTGCTGGTCACCGCGGACGCGTACAGGGTCCTTGAGCCGCGTCTCCCCCCCGGTTCCGGGATCGTCGGTCGCAGCCGCCCTCGCTTCAAGGACGGCGACTTTCTCCTCCTCGGGAAGGTTGCCCCCTCCACAGCGCGGCAGGCCGCCGCAGGGAGTGTCACCCGATGAACCATCCCCGCCCCGATCACTCTACCGGCGACACCCTGCCGGCGGCCGGTCGTGCCCCCGACATCCTCCGCCACCGGCAGATGGGGGGCATGCCCCGCGCGAGCCATGGCCTGCTGTCGATCGTCATCCCCTGCCACAACGAGGAGGAGGTGATCGAGGCGACCCACAGCCGCCTCGTCGATGTGCTGCCCGCCACCGGGATGGACTTCGAGATCATCTACATCGACGACGGCAGTCGCGACGGGACGCTTGCCCGCCTCGAGGCGATCGCATCCCGCGACAACCGGGCCGAGGTGATCGAACTGTCGCGGAATTTCGGACAGCAGTCGGCGATGTCGGCCGGGCTGGCACGGGCCCGCGGCGATGCAGTGGTGATCATCGACGCCGATCTCCAGGACCCCCCCGAGGTGATCCCGGAGATGGTGGAGCGATGGCGGCAGGGGGCAGACGTCGCCTATGGCAGGCGTCGGTCCCGGGAGGGGGAGACGTGGTTCAAGCTGGTCACCGCCAGCCTGTTCCACCGCTTCTTTGCCAGCCTCGTCCCCTATCCGATCCCGGTCGATACCGGCGACTTCAAGCTTCTCGATCGGGCCGTGGTCGACGCCGTCTGCGGCCTGCCGGAGAAGCGTCGCTACCTCCGTTCGCTCGTCGCCTGGACCGGCTTCCGGCAGGTGCCCGTTTGGTACGACCGACACGCCCGTTCGGCCGGAGAGACGAAATACTCGACGCGAAAACTGATCCGGCTGGCGATCGACGCGGTGATGCTCTCCTCCGACACCCCACTGCGGGCCGCCTGGTGGGCCGCCGGGGTGCTGGCGACTTTCGGCGTTGGTTGCGCGCTGCTGGCCTGCCTCATGCCCGCCAGCGACGGCACGTTGGTGGCGACGATCGGCGCGATGATCGCGTTGGTGGGGGCGGTGCAGACCTCCGCGGTCGCCATCGTCGGTGAATATGTCGTCCGCACCTACCGGGAGGTCCAGGGGCGGCCGTCGTGGGTCACGCGGCGCACGATCCATGGTCGTGCCGATGCGGCGACCGACGACGCATCCCGGAGCAATTCCCGGGCGGCGTGAGCCAAGCACCGGCTGGCAGGCCGTGCACAGCGTGCAGAACGTGCCCCGCCGCTGCATGCGGCGGTCGACACCCCGAAACACCCGACGTTCGCCCCCCTCAGCAACAACGCGCCCCCTCGCAGCGACCATGCCTGCGAGGGGGCGATTGCGGTGTGGCCCGGGGCCCGTTTACTTCTTCAGTTCGGCCTCGACCGCGGCGACGAGCGCCGGATCGTCGGGCTTCACGGGGGTGGCAAACCGGGCGACGACGTTGCCGTCACGGCCGATGAGGAATTTCTCGAAGTTCCACTTCACGTCACCAGCCGGATTGGCCTGTGAGGTCAGGGCCTTGTAAAGCGGCGACTGCCCGTCTCCCTTGACGACGATCTTCGAGAACATGTCGAACGTCACGTTGTACTTGGAGGTGCAGAACTTCGAGATCTCGGCATCGCTTCCCGGTTCCTGAGCGCCGAACTCGTTGGCCGGGAAACCGAGGACTACGAGTCCCTTGTCCTTGTAGGTGTCGTGGAGCTTCTGCAGACCGGCATATTGGGGCGTGGCGCCGCACTGGCTGGCGACGTTCACGACCATCACGACCTTGCCCTTGTACTTGGCCAGATCGACTTCGCTCCCGTCGATCTTCTTCACCTTGCCGGCGAGCGGCGAGTCGGCCATGGCGGGGGCGAGGGAAAAGATCCCGGCGACAACGGCCAGGACACAGAGTGAGGAGAGGCGGAAAAAAGTCATCGGGTTGCTCCAGGGAAGAGACTCGGACTGCGAGCGCGGCGTTGCCCAAGGCAGCAACGGCCGAGAGACCCTCGAATGTAGGGGGGGGCCGCGACGGCTGTCAAAGCGGCGGCCGTTGCAACGGCAGGCACCACCCCCGCCTTTGTCCAGGCCCTGTTACCCCGTCGGCCCCGCCGCCAGGACGTCGGCCCCGGCCTCTGCTGCGTAGGCGACGAAGTTGTCGCGGAACTTCGCCGCCAGAGCCCGTGCCGCCCGTTCCCAATGCCGTGCATCCCCCCAGGCCCTCGCCGGCACGAGCACCGCAGACGCCACTCCGGGCACTTCCGTCACCGCATCGAGCCCGAAGACCGGGTCGCGTTCCACCTTCGCCCCATCGAGCGTGCCTGAGTGGATGGCGTCGATGATCCGCCGTGTCGACGCCAGATCGATCCGTCGCCCCTGACCGTAGGCCCCTCCCGTCCAGCCGGTGTTCACCAGCCAGGCCTGCGCGCCGTGCCGCTCGAGTTTGTCGGCGAGCAGACGGGCGTACACCGCCGGATGCCGGACGAGGAACGCGGCACTGAAGCAGGTGGAGAAAGCCACCTGTGGCTCGACCACTCCCATCTCCGTGCCGGCCACACGCGCCGTGTAGCCGGAGAGGAAGTGGTACATGGCCTGCTCGCGAGTGAGCCGACTGACGGGGGGGAGCACTCCCGAGGCGTCGCAGGTGAGGAAAATCACGTTGCGGGGGTGGCCGGCGACGCACGGCACGAGGGCATTGTCGATGAACTCGATCGGGTAGGCGGCGCGGGTGTTCTCGGTGATCGCCGCCGACTCGAAGTCGACCTCGCGAGTGCGATCGTCGTAGACGACGTTCTCCAGCACCGTCCCGAAACGGATGGCGGCATGGATTTCCGGTTCCTTGGCCGCGGAGAGGCCGATGCACTTCGCGTAACATCCCCCCTCGACGTTGAACACGCCATCATGGCCCCAGCCATGCTCGTCATCCCCGATCAGCCGCCGCGCCGGATCGGCGGAGAGGGTTGTCTTCCCCGTCCCGGAGAGCCCGAAGAACAGCGACACGTCTCCGGTCGGGCCCTCGTTGGCCGAACAGTGCATCGAGAGCACCCCCCGCGCGGGCAGGAGCCAGTGCATGAGGGTGAAAACCCCCTTCTTCATCTCGCCGGCATACTCGCTCCCCAGGATCACCTGCTCGCGCCGTTCGAGCGACAGGTCGATGCTCGTGCGACTGGCGATCTGCGTGGTGAGGACATTCGCGGGAAACTGGCCGGCGTTGTAGATCACGTAATCGGGTTGGCCAAAGTGCTCCAACTCGGCGGCCGACGGCCGAATGAGCATGTTCCGCATGTAGAGCGCGTGGTAGGCACGGGCGCAGATCACCCGAACCTTGACGCGGCTTGAATGATCCCAGCCGGCGTAGCCGTCGCAGACATAGATCCGATCCCGGGTGTCGAGATAATCGACCGCCCGCTGCCGATTGAGGAGAAATGTGTGTTCGTCGATCGGGTGGTTGACCGTTCCCCACCAAACCTCCCTCTCCGAGGCCGGATCACGGACGATGTGCTTGTCTTTCGGGCTCCGCCCCGTTTTCGCCCCCGATCGGATCGCGATCGCCCCGCTCGAGACGATCCCGGCCCGTTCCCTCGTCACCGCCTCCTCATACAGGAACGCCGGGGGCGCATTGCGGATGGCGACAGGCACGGTGATGCCATGGGCCGCAAGGTCGACTGGGGTGGTCACGGTGCATCCTCGGCGCGGTGTCGGCGGAAACAGTGGCGGGAATCAGGCGGCGCGGGCGGCGGCGGGCGTGGTGGCACCAGGTGGCTCCG